>DQEK01000254.1 GCA_003533545.1 Acidobacteriota bacterium
CGGGTACATGAACCGGAACTGGGAAGAAGAACCAGTAGTCCCCGTCGGCCCAGAAAACACGATGGAGCCGGGAGCCCCTGACCGCGGTCAGCCAACCCACTTCCTCCCTCGTCGAAACCGGTTCGTGTTCCGGGTTCCTGTTCCGGACGAATTCAGCGCCGACGACGAACTCATCTGGACCCTCACCGTTAACGGCGTAACCGAACGGGCGTATGCCACCCTGCGTCAAGACTATTTCGTAGACAACGTGGTTCGGGCATCCGAGCATGGTGCCCTCGGTGCCGGCACCAGCAATCCGACCATTCGCGCGAACCTGGGGCCGACTCTTGAAGTCGAGGGGGCAGACCGGCGCACGGTTCGGGTAGGAACATCGTTGACGCTCGTTGCGGTCGCCGAGGACGACGGTGTCCCGAGGTCTCGCCGTCGTCGTGGCTTACAACGGGATCCTCGTCAGACCCAGCGGTGGCGCCCCCCGCAACGGAGCACGGTCAGCACCGAAACGGGTCTGCGCGTGTCCTGGTTCGTGTATCGAGGCGGGAGCGACGCGACATTTGACCCGCCTCAAGTGAAGGTCTGGGAAGACACTCGTACCGGCGCCTACTCTCCCTGGGCCCCGCGCTACGTCACCGCCGACCTCCCGCCTTACGACCGGTGGGTCACTAATGTCACGTTCGCTGCCCCAGGCGACTATGTCCTCCGTTGCCTCGCCAGTGACGGGGCCCTGGACACTACCCGCGACATCTGGGTCACGGTCACGGAGTAGAGAGCCACCGAGATAGGTCCGCCTGCGCGCGGGTCGAGACAGTGCGCATCGGGCGCTTCCCTGGGCTAGTTGTCCCCTCGCAGCCTCGGTAGCAGCACCCTCATCTCGTCCCTGGTCATTCCAAGCAACCCACTCCGAGCGATCAGCACGTCCAGGTCGATCCCGTAGAGTTGGGCCGGCGATTCTCCCAGCCCCACCAGGTTACGAGGCCGAATGGCACGAGCCAACCACGTCGCGAACGGGTCCTTGGCGGCAGTCTCGCCCCCGACCATGGCGATGCGAACCCGGCCCGGTGCCTGGAGAAAAAGGGTGGTCCAGAACGGGTCTCTCGCACCCAAAAACCCCCGCCAGGCGGCTGGCGTCCCAACGTCGCCCAATAGACGCTGCCGGATTTCCTCAAAGCTCACGCACGCGAAATACAAAAATGATAGATCCCGAAACACGGAAAAATCGTGGCGAGCCAAATAAGCCGCCTCGAGTAAAGCTCTTTGTTGACTGGCCTCGGCCTGCAGCAGAACGGCATACTGGTTCAACTGGTCGAGAGACGGCCAACCCTCCTCAAGAAATCCAGCGAGCCGTTCGACCCCGAGCAGATTCCAGGCGATACCGGTCGAAAAGAGTGGATCGAAGAATGCAAAAGTCTGTGGCAGCATCGCCCAACGCGCCCCGGCGGCGCGCCGTCGCCACCGCTGGAGACGACCGGTGGCGCGGATCCCGGGTGCTACCGGATTCGCCGAAGCAAACGTCGCCGCTAGTACCGGGTAACGATTCATCAAGACCTGCCAACGCGCATCGGCATCACCCGCCGCAGGTCCTGGTTGAGACTCGTCGATCAAGACACCTGCGCTCACCAACCCGTCATCAAACCGCAGCACATACATCCACCCCTCGTCGAGCAGATGATGGACGGCCGCCCAGTCGTCGGGGTACGGCCCTGGGGTCAGATCGCAGTCGGCCTCGGCAAGCATCTCCGCAAAGGGGGGCACTCCGTCAAAATGGGCATACAACAATCGACTCGCGAATCCGAACTCAGCCTCCGTCGACTCGACACCGAGAGCCCGCGCCAAGACCTCGCCCGACCCCGACGCGTCAACGACGAACCCTGCATCGATCTCGATCGCTTGGTCCGCCTCTCGTCCATGCAATCGCATCCCGTCGCGACATTCCTCGACCGAGGTGATCTCAAATCGATCGCGATAATCGACGCCCGCCGCCCGGGCCCGAGCGACCAGATGGGCGTCAACATCGGCGCGCAGCCACTGACAGTCAGCGACCTCGTCGTCCGGGCTAGCGGCCACCAAAAGACGCGCGTCCGCGGTCACCGCAAACGCATCAGGTCGATGTCGATAGAACGTAAAACCCCGCTTTAGACCACAGCGCAGACCAGACAAGTCTCGGCACCACCGGCCGTGAGCCGCCAGACTGTGCAAGTCCGGCTGCTGGTACCGTCGCGACAAGCGCTCAAGAGTTAATGCCGCTAGTGGGGTCGACGACTCGCCGAGGGAAAACCGAGGGTGCCGGTCTCGCTCCAGTAGCAGCACATCGCGCCCACGCAGCGCCAGTAACCTGGCCAACAGGGACCCAGCAAAGCCCGCCCCGATGATAGCGATGTCCCGCCTCATGACCGGTTGCGCTCCGTGCCGACCCCGCACCGAGTGCAGGTCGTCTGGGCGAGAAGCACCCCGGTCCGGTTCATGGCTCCGAGGCGGGCCAGTCGCGCGTTTACGCAATGACCGCATGACGCCAACCGGTCGAGTTCCCACAAATCGACCTGGACAATCGTATTTTCCAAGCCTAAGCGCAGAGCGCGTTCGAACGTCTCTTCCACCAGATCGAGAGAAACGAGACTCCAGGCGCCATCGGCTGCCAGCGACTCCAGAGCCCCATTGCCGCCACGCACCGGAATGATCGAGATGACCCCTGCGCCCCGGCGTGCCGCATACTCAACCGAGCGCAGCGTCCAATCGAGTTGCTCACCGGCGGCGATGAACGGGCATCCCAACAAAATGAAGACCCGGACACCAACCCGCCGAGCAAGAAGCTCACCCGTCGCGGCGTTGAAATCGTCCAGCGTCATCTTTTTGTTGAGCCGAGACAGTGCTTCCGGATGCGCCGTCTCCAGCCCGACAGCGACCTCAAGTCGACCAGCGAGTCGCTCGGCAAAAGCGAAACAACGTGCCCCAATAAACCGCGGGTGGCACTCGACGGTGACCTGCGAGAACCCAGACAACAATCGAAGCAACTCTTGGTCGTCGTCTGTAGGCACCGCGATCGGATCGAAAAAATTGCTCGCGTTGTAGAGTTTGATTACCGAGCGGTGCGGAACTTCGATGAGAGCACACTCGAGTTGCCGGGGTAGCGACCCTGGTTGGGTCGGACTAGCGAGCGTCTGTCTCCAGAGATCGCAAAAGACACAACTGAACGGACATTCTGATCCCGCTAGAAAGACGGTAGACACCTCGACGAGGCCACCGTCCAGCCGCCGCTCCTGCTCGTGCACAGCCGCGATCGGCCGATCGGGAGTGACTAGCGTCTTTGGTGGCCTGAGCGAACGCACCCAGCGGTCCATGCCGGAGGTCTATGGGGTCGCTTCGCCGTACAGTGAATGGAAGTGCGCGCGGTACTGTTCCGGGGAAACCGCGAACCGACCGCGAAAGAGGTCGTCGTCGAGCGCCCCATGCTGGAACCGGCGCTTCTCAAACACGGGAAAATCGACGCCAAGCACAGACCGCATGCCCCGACGCACGACTTCCCCTTTGAGTGCATAGAGCATTTTGGTCGACCCCTCACTCAGCGCGGCGAACGGTATCGCCTCGGCTACTCGAATGACCGAGGGCCGGGAAAAGGGACTCAGCCCGACGAACCCAAGCCGGCGTGCGGGCGCGTAAGTTCGCACACAGCCGCGAGAGAGACCACCTGAATAAGTCTGCGAGTGCTTGATCGCGCTGACGCCCCAGCCCTCCTGATAGAGCATCGAGTTTGAAACGACACTGCGGATCGTTAACTCGTGGTTCTCTTCGATTGGATAGTCCTTCAGGTTCTCATCACCACCATCGCCATCTAGCAGCAATCGCCAGTCGGGATATCGTGATCGAATCGCCCTGAGTAGCGCGAGCCCTACAGTGGCACATTCAACATCCAGCGGCTTGTAGTCCTCGATAACCTCTACCGCCTCGAACGGGTCCAGTTCAGCAGCGGCCACCCGAACTACCTCGGACAACATCTCTAAATCGAAGTGTCTGAGAAACGCACGCCCCTGCTCAACATCACGCCCGCCGCCCTCGACCGCCAGCGTGAAAGCCTTGAGCCGACTCGGACTCTGTCCAGCGGCGAGCAGCGCGTGGTAGACGCTGATCAGGACAGCACCGCTATCAACGCCCCCGGAGAAAAGCACGCCAATCGGCTCTGCCTCGTTGTGAGACGCGAGCCACTGGCTTACTTCCCCGTGCAGCGCGGTGACATAGGCATGTCCGATCGCATCGAGGTCCGTCGACATCGTGGCACACGGCGGCGCAAAGAACCGGCGTTGCTCCGGCGTCGGGTCCGGGCACCCGATCAACCGCAGCACCGTCACGTGATGGGCCGGCACCATCCGGGTGTAACTAGGATGGAACTGATGCGCGTAGCCGTGCTCGTCGAGCGTGCGCCTAAGGTCATCAATGCGATCTCCAATCACCAACATCGGGCCCTGGGGTTCCTTGGCGAGGAAGTAGCGCATGGGACGATCGAGACTACGCGCCATCAGCACCGCATCGCCGCGCCGCACCGCCAGCGCGAACGAGCCCTCAACGTCGAGTAACGCGTCTGGTCGTTCATCGAGCAGTCGTGCCCGCGCCTCGTCGACACCCATATTGAGGATGTGCTGGTCGTCGTCTCCAATCAGATTTACGACACGATGTACTAGACGCTCCATCCAACCAATCCCCCTCAGTCGACGCGGGCCCAATCCCCGTGCTCTGCCAAGACCGCCATGGTGCCCCACCCGACCCAGTCATTCTCACCCGCCGAGGGTCGTGCACTCAAGAAGGGGAACCACCCACCGGTCTCCCCTGCGTAACCACTCAGACTGGGATCTCCCCCCAGCACACAGATTCCGCTATTGTTCACAAGACCCATCGGACGGCCGAACCTGGCGGGAGAAACCCATGCTCAAATTCGTCATTCGTGCGGCAACCCGCGACGATGTCACCACAATTACTGACTTCAACCTCAGGCTCGCAGCGGAAACCGAGGGGATCTCACTCGACCGCGAGTTGGTAACTCGAGGCGTAACCACCCTCATCGACGAACGGTCACGTGGCAACTACTGGGTTGCCTGCAGCGGCGGGACCCTCGTCGGCCAGCTCATGCACACACGTGAATGGAGCGACTGGCGAAACGGTGACATCTGGTGGATCCAAAGCGTGTACGTGCGCGAAGACCATCGCCGTAGGGGCGTCTTCACACACCTCCACTCGCACCTAAAAGCACTTGCCGCCTCTGACCCCGGCGTCGTCGGTCTCCGGCTTTACGTGGAATCGGACAATCTCGCGGCCCGGACCACCTACGAACGCCTGGGCCTGCACACGGCCCGATACCAGATCATGGAAGATCTTTTTAACTCGGTTTAACCCCACACCGCGCGGCGAGCGACACCCATCGCACGGACACATTGAACGGGTCCGGGCTGAACGATAGAATCGCCACATGCAATTTCGGTGAAGGAGCCATGACATGACGCAGTGGCCCCATCCTCGCGTTAGGCCCCTGGTAGCGTGCGCAACGACCGGGCTATGTTTCTGGCTGCTGGTGGGCGCAGCCGCGCAGAGCCGGTTCGTGGGCGGAGCGCCCGCCCGCTCCGACGTTGAGGTGCGGCCGTCTCGCCTGCGGTTCGAGCCTGGTGCCCGCTCAAACTGGCACAGTCACGCCAGCTTCCAGATCATCATGGCGGAGGAGGGCCGTGGGCGCACCCAAGTGCGAGGGGAGCCGATGCAGGAAATGACCCTCGGGATCCCAATCTATGCTGCAGCCAACGTCGTGCACTGGCATGGGGCAGCACCGGATGAGTATCTACTCCAACTCACGTTCAGCGGCGGCGAGACCAGCTGGTTTGAGCCGGTGAGTGACCGAGACTACGAAGGACGGTAACTATGCAATCAGCTCGTCGCGCCGTCGGCGCGCTTCTTACCACGGTGATGGCCGCCGGTACTCTCGCCCTCCCGCTGTCTGCCAAGGACTGGCCTCAATGGCGCGGCGCCGAGCGACTCGGTCTGTGGACCGAGACGGGGGTCCTGGAAGAGTTCCCGGACGAAGGGCTGACGGTGACCTGGCGCGTACCGATCAACGGTGGGTACTCCGGTCCGGCGGTCGCCGACGGCCGCGTGTTCGTGCTGGACTACGTGGAAACCGAGGCCCGCGTCATGAACGGCACGGAGCGCCTGCTCGCCCTGAGCGAAGAGACGGGCGAGGTGCTCTGGACCCACGAGTGGGCGACGACCTACCGGATGCTGATGTTCACTTACGCCACCGGCCCGCGCGCCACCCCCACCGTGGACGGTGACCGGGTCTACGTCACCGGCTCCACCGGCCGGATTTTCTGCCTCGACGCCGAGACCGGCGACGTCGTCTGGGACAAGGATACGGTCTCGGAGTACGACACGAACATCCCGATCTGGGGCACCTCGAGCGCGCCACTGGTCGACGGCGAACGGGTGATCTTTCTCGTCGGCGGCGAGCCTGACGCCCTTGTAATGGCGTTCGACAAGCACACGGGCGAGGAGGTCTGGCGGGCGCTCGAGAGCCGGACGGAAATGGGTTACACGCAGCCGCTCATCATCGAGGCGGGTGGCGCCCGCCAGCTGATTATCTGGCACCCACGCGGGCTCTCCTCGCTCAACCCCGAGACGGGCGAGCTGTACTGGGAAGAGGAGTTCACGGGACGCGCAAACATGACAGTGGCCGACGCGGTCAAGAGCGGCTCGTATCTGTTCGTGTCAGGGTTCTACAGCGGGTCGCTGATGATGCGGCTCGACCTGGACCGCCCGGCCGCCACCACGCTCTGGAAGGGGGAGAACAACCGGCTGCTAGAAAACGGTATCGAGGTAGCCGAGACCTCCGGGCTGCACTCGGTGATGACGACACCGCTCGTCGTCGGCGACCACATCTACGGCATCGGCAGCCACGGTCAGGTACGCGGGCTGCTGGCTGAGACCGGCGAACGGGTCTGGGAAGCCGAAGGGCTGACAACTCGGAACCGCTGGGGGTCCGCCTACTTCATCAAGCACGAGGACCGCCACTTCGTCTACAACGAGAACGGCGACCTCATCATCGTGCGGTTCAGCCCCGACGGTTACGTGGAGCTCGACCGAACCCATCTGCTGAACCCGACCTCGCGGTCCGGCTACGGCGGTGCGCGGCCAGGGTCCCGAGGGCGCGCCCGTCACGGTCAGAGCGACCGTCTGGTGGTCTGGGCGCACCCAGCGTTCGCCAACCGCCACATCGTGCTGCGCAACGACGAGGAAATCATCCGCGTGTCGATGGACGCCGCGGACTACTGAGAACCCCGGAATTGCCATCTGGAGCCATATAATGGCCAGTGGGAGAGGCGCGTTGTCGTCCCGACAGACCTTGGAGGAATTGAAATGAAGCTCCGCCACACATCTTCGCTCGCGATTCTGCTGCTCCTCGTCGGCCTCGTTTCGACCGGTGCGGCCCAGCGCACCAGCGATCCGTCACGGTGGGCCAATGCAATCGACGCGTTCGATGCCGACGCCGCGAACCGCCCCAAGGGCGCCGTCGTCCTCACGGGTAGCTCTAGCTTCGCGCGATGGCGGACGATGGAAGCCGACCTGGCCCCGTTGACCGTGGTACCCCGCGGATTCGGCGGAAGCACCATGGCCGACGTGCTCTACTACGCGGACCGGCTCGTAAAGCCATATCAACCGCGCGCTGTGGTGCTCTACGAGGGTGATAACGACACGTTTTATGGCGTCGACCCGATGACTATTGCCGGTCAGCTCAAGCAGGTCATCATGAAAATCCACGCGGCTTTGCCGGACACCCGCGTGTATGTGCTCTCGGTGAAGCCGAGCTTGGCCAGAGTCAACGTCTGGGGTAAGGCGCAAGAAACCAGCGCACTCTACAAGCAAATCGCGGCTAGCGACGACCGGCTGCACTTCATCGACGTGGCCACGCCGTTCCTCAAGACCGACGGTACAGTCATGGACGACGTGTTCGTCGATGACGGCCTACACCTCAACGACAAGGGCAACGCCATCTGGGCTAAAGCCATCAAGGACGTCCTAATGAAGACCGAAGCCAAGTTCGAGCTCGCGAAGGCGAGTGGAGAGTAACCCTCGATCGGAAATCAGACAGCCAGGCGTGCCCCACGGCGCAGTTAGGGCGCTCCTGCGTTTCTTGGTAAGACACCAAGAGGGGGTAGACCGTTCAGCGGATCGACGGAAAACTCAGGGGTGTGTTCCCCACATTAGTTCCGCGACAAACCCGGCCGGGATGCCCACCAGCAGCAGTGCCATGCAGACTAGTAGCAGGCGCGCATAAATTGGCACCTTGACGGCTCGGTGTGTCAGTTCGACCTGCACCGTTTCGGCTTCGTCGATCGCCTCGTAAGCCCGCACCAATCCGTCGGCATCGTTGACGTCGAAGTAGTCTCCCCCAAACTCGCGAATCGTATCGATCAACCCCTGGGTGTTACTGGTCTGTAAATTGGACGCCGACCCTTGCCGCCGGTTGCGCGCCAAACGGGTTTCATTCGCATTGATAAAAATCATGTAGGGCACGATGTTCCGCTTGGCAAGCTCCACAAACTCAACCTCCGGAATCTCATCAACGTCTGCATCGGTCACGATTAGGAGGGCCCGACTCGGCGTCCCTCCAGCAGACAACGTCGCCACATCACGATCGAAGTGACTCACCACCGACTGCAGTGCCCTGATAATGTTGGTATTTCCCTCGCTGTCAATGATGCGCACTTTGTCCTCTGGCACAAAGGTGCGGTCGATAGGAGTCCCCGACTGCGCGGCCAGAATCCGGACGATGGCGTAAGGGGCATCCATAACCTGGAAGAAGTACAACTCGTCATCGATGACGAAGTCGTCAACCATGTACGGAAACGAAGAAAAGAGCCACAGCGCAACCCGGTCGTTTTTGTCGCGACGCATCTCCAGAAATTCCAGATGCGCCTCCCTCGCTACCTGTGCCCGAGACTTCCCGGTACCAGCGAACTCCCAGGACATCGATAACGACGTGTCAACTAGGTCGATACGGATGCGCGAATCCATATCGCCAGCGACCTCTTCGGTCGCAGTCAGATAGGGATCGGCCATGGCCAGCAGCAACACAGCCAGCGCAAGCCCCAGCAGCAACTTCGGCAAGTTGTACAACGCACGTCCCCAGACCCCGCGCTGAAACCGCCGTGCGATGACGTGACCAGAGTGCTCTCGATGGTTCGCACGAGCGGTTAGCCACAGACGCATCAGGGTCAGTGCCGCGACCAAAGAGACGGCTATCGCCAACACGTAAGTCAGGCCAATGTCCGTGAAGCGGACCTGGTTCGGGTCCGTGCCGAACAGTTCCTGCGCACGCGTGCGAAGAAAATCAGTGAACGCTGTCCAGTCCATGAGCGATCAATACAAAATGAAAGCGCCGCAGCGCCGAACCGTCAAGGTTGGAACGGCGGGCCACCGGCGAGCGCCCGCGGCCACGGAAAATATGACGCGTTCACTGCGGACCGGCACCGACTCGCGTGTTGAGCCTGGGTGCCACAACCATCCTTCCGCGCACCCCACTATCCCCCTTTTATCGACGATACCCCCAAAAGATCTGCCAATGCTACAGCTGGTCTCAGGCCGGTTCAATGGTGAACGGCGCTCATTCGGGTATCCCAGGGCGTTCGATCCGTGTAAGCACCAGGGCCGTCAGCACCAGAGCCGCCCCGGTCGCCTTGGTCAAGCCAATAGGTTCCCCAAGGGTAACGGCAGCCACTGTCATCGCTACCACAGGCACCAGATTTGAGTAGACCGACGTTCTAGCAACACCAAGCCGCTGTACACCGGTGTACCAGAGCACGTAGCAAAGTGAGAGCGCCAGCACCCCCGACCCGGCGGTCGCCGGCCAAGCCCACCAAGTAACCTCCGACCAGTCAAGGCTAATCAGTGACGGAACGGCAAACGGTAGGAACGCCACCGAGCCGGTCGCCATCGTGCACGCCGTCACCTGCAGAGGGCTGTAACGCTGCAACAGACGCCGTGACCCGATGGTATACCAGCCCCAGCACCACACCGATCCGATGATGAGCAGGTCACCGGAAAGCGTTTCGCGCGCCACCTGGGCCCCGACCCCCACGATCAAATACACGCCAACGATCGCCAAGACCACCCCGGCCCACTGCCACCGACCCACTGGCTCTCGACGGCGACTCACAGCGTTCAGTAGCAGCACCGTAACGGGCAGACACCCGAGAATCAACGAACTGTTCGTCACGCTGGTCCGAGCTAACCCAAGGACAAACAGCAACTGATAGCCGCAATGACCGGTAATTCCCAAACCGACCAAATGGGGCCAATCGGATCGCTGGGGCAACGCGGTTCCAGAACATCGCGCGATCACCACCAGCACCGGGCACGCGAGCGCGAGCCGGAGGGCATTGAAACCAAGTGGTGGAATCTGCTCGACCGTGGCCTTGACGACAGCGAAGTTGCTTCCCCAGATGATGACTACCAGGAGCAACAACGCGTCGGTCGGCGTGAAATAGGAACGGGTAGATGCCACTGCGGATCGACGGCGCACAGGTCACTCGCTTGGCCACGCTGCCAACAGAAAAAAGGCGCCAGGGGCACAGCCCCAGGCGCCTCATAATACTGGCTGGACTAACCTACGCCAGCGCGGGCCGGCGCCACGAGCGTTATTCTGGTTCGGTTACGTCGCGGCCATCCCTGGGCGCGCCGGTACCGGACGACCCCATGAAGAACTTTCGGCCGTCTTCAAAGGTCACATCGCGCCCGTTGGCCCGAGCGCTCCGGTCCTTGCTCTGATAGCCATCGACAACAATCGTCGCGCCTACCGGGATCGTGTCGCGCGAAAGGCCGCGGCGTAACAGGGTATTCGGGGTGCCGCCCTCGACCATCCAGACCATTTTGTCGCCGTCATCACCCGTAACCTCCACGTGGATCCAGGTATGGGGATTCACCCACTCCACCTTCACCACCGGGCCACGCAACACTACTGGTCGGTTCGGGTCAAACTCGGCACCAAACGCGTGGTGAGCGCCGGCGGGCACACCAGCCGTCACAACCAGACCGGCCAAAGCCAGCGTCGCCATACCGATTCTGAACATCACCGGGGTCTGCTTACGCATCGTCGTTCTCCTGACAGTGTTGATACGAGCCTCGTTACAACCGAAATGCCTACCGGGTCGGGTTCACAACCCCCTCTGGTTCCTCGCCGCGGAAATCAGCCTCAAGCAAGCGCGCACCCTTCATGATGCCCTCAAGCGCATAGTTCGCCTCGTGACAGGCGTACTCGAACACCTTGTTGGGACTACGCGGCCACGCATACTCGCCAGTAAACGGCGCCGTCCAGACTGTCGGATCCTCAACGGTGAAGGTATAGATAAGACTATCGGCACTCTCAAGACGGAACCGCTCCGTCACCTTCATGTTTCCGGTACCCTGCGAAAAGGCGGGCCGATCCACAAAATTCGTGGTTTCAACCACAAGAGTATCGCCTTCCCACCAACCGATCGAATCACCCAGCCACTTCTTAATCTCTGGAGGATCGTGCTCCGCGTTCATTCGAACGATGCGCGCGTCGTGCACCATCTCAATAAGGATCATCACCGTATCTTCGGTCTGCACAATCCGCTTGTGATTGTTATACAGAGCCGGAAGCATCGGCGGTCCGGATGTCGAGCTGAAAGTCAGAATGCAGCGCTCTGCGTAGGGACGCTGCTCCATGTTGTCGTAGGGCCCCGGTGCGTCGAGTCCCGCCTCCAGCCAGTACGCCGTGCCGTCGTTCGTGAATCTCCGGATCCCCCCGCCTCGAGCCTCGCGCGCCGCGCGTTGGGCGGCACGATTAGCCTCCGTCCGAGATGGGTACCGACCGTCTGGTGGATCGATAAGAATCGACGTACGCCACTGCCCGTCCACCTTGAAGGCTCCCGTGCCATTGTCGATCCAGAAGGTGTTGTAACCCCCGACGTTCCCGGCAGCACCGGCCGATCCGTCACCGCCCTGTGGCGGAGCCCCACGATTGGGATCACTGGGCGCGTTGCGTTCCTCTCGGCGTAAGCGTGCCGTTTCCGCCAGTTCAGCGGCTTCCTCGTCGGTTAAGGACATCTTCTCTGCCAAATCGGACGGTCGCTGCATCGGCGTCAGCGTCGACACATCGTAGGTACCGGACAGATCCGGACGACCACTCGCCGTCCGCGGGATGTCACCGTCTTGCGCTGTGACGATGGGCGCGACAACCAAACCCACTACCGCCAGTGCGCCGAGACATGTCGTGATTCGGCTGTGCATTTCAAGCTCCTCTAGTCGCAAAGAACGAAAACGCCTACCTGGGAAGTGGCGTCCGGCGCCACTCGCCAAACAACAACTCTTCCACGAACTCGACGCACCGGAAATCCATCAGCCGAGCATTCTCTTCGATGCGCCGATAAATCGGCATCTTAATCGTAAACGGTTCGGTGAGCACGACCGGGTCTTCGATAGTCGCTTCGTAGTCGATGTGGTCTGGGCTGATCATCGTGTAGCGCTCAACCACGTGAAGCTGCGTGCTGTGATGACTCCCAGCCCTGTCGAACCACGTCCCGTCGAGGAGCCCAGTCACATCGACAACCAGCGTGTCACCTTCCCAGTTCCCGACCGACCATCCCATCCAAGAGTCGACCTGCGAGGGTCCAGGATTGTCCATATAGATGTCGCGAACCGCCCCGGCAAACTGATAAGCGATGAAGACATCTGTCTCGCTCTGAATGATCTGGAACGGCATCGGCATGTAGGTAGCTCGCGGCACCCCCGGCATGTAGCACTTCACTTCGGGAGAACGGTCGATCCACTCGGCCATGTTCTCTTCTTTGAGGGCACGCGCCTCTGCCGTATACGGAATCTTGCCGCCACCAACGATGACACCCAAGCTGCCGGGCACCGCACCCACCGCCCCCATGCGCAACGTAGGAATGGCCGGTACCGGGTTCACCGGGCCTTCACGCATCTGTAGCGAGTGGCGGGCCATGTGCGGCTCGAGGTCGTAGTTCGCCTCGTTCAACACCTGCCAAATCCCACTCATGTCGGGATGGCCGTCGGCTAACCGGGGAATATCCTGCGCCGCCACCGGGTTTACCGCGAGAAGCAGAGCCACAACCGAGACGAAAACACCGACCGATGCCTTCATTCGAAACTCCATGAAAAACCAGCTAAACGCGCCGCATCACCGCCATCGTCAACTCCCATATCGGGATTTCAGAGCGGGGTTATTGTAGAACGGTTGCACGCCCAGAACCAGAACTCTATGGCAACGTGAGCCGCTGCCCGGGGCGGATCCGGGTGGATGACAACTTATTTACCTGTCGAAGCGCCCGTAGTGAAATGTCGTACCGACGCGCTATCTGCCAGAGGGTGTCTCCGCGGCGAACCGTGTAGGAGCGAAGCGAGATCGGCGACCCAGACGAACCCAGACCGGTCAATCTACCGACGTAGAACGCGTATTGTTCGGGAAACACGGCCACGTGGTAGTGAGGCGGGTGGCGCTCGGCCGTCGCTTCCAGAACACCCCTGGATTCTAGCGATAGCAGCGTCCGTTCCAACCAGCGGCGGCACCGACCCGCAGGCCGTCGAAGATCAAGTGCCATGCCGGTCGGGTGCACGGAACGATCTGAAGCATTCCGTGGTTGATGTGATAGCGGCCGTGTCAGGCTGGTCACCACCAGCCGTTCTCCACAGGCCCGCCGATATTGACTAGCGAGGCGAGCAATAAAGAGTCTCACCTCCGGGCGCGCGACCGGAAACGAGACATCCTTCAGCCGATAGTCCCGGTTGCTGTCAACTGGCACCAAATAGCCAGCGGCAACGAACCGGTGCACTTGTCCGGGTTCACCCAAATACGTGAAGTCATGCGAGACCGCCTGCGCAGTCTGCAAATCGAGAGCCCCTCGGCTCCCTCGGAGACTCTGGGCTGAAGCATACCCACCGAACAGACCCACACTGACCGCCAGGCACACGAGTCCGAGTCCCGCCCTCACCCGAGTGCCTAATCCCAATCGAATCAATGCTCGCCCTTCCTATCGATCGTGAGGCTCCGCTGACCGGCGGTGCGATCTCGTTAGGTAATGTCGGCTGTCGCGCCGTCAAACATTAGTGGATGCCAGGCGGGCTTACGAGAGGAAATATCTGGCAATCACGATACCCCCAGCGACTGTGGCAACCGAAAGGACGGCCCGGCGAGTATGGCCCCGGTCGAGGCGCGAGGCGATGCGCCGAGACACCAGAAACCCGAACAGGGCCCCAGGAATCAGCATAAGCGTCAACCGGATCTCCTCACGACCAAATCGTCCCACCAGAAGCAGCGCCAGAAGCGACATTACCGTTCCGACGAGAAAAACGATCGACAACGTCCCGCGAACCTGCGCCCCGGGAGCGTGTTGGTAGAGCAGCGCCACAGGCGGCCCACCGATCGAGGCGATGGTGCCCATGATGCCCGACAATGCTCCACCCGTCAGTAATGCAAGGGGCCGAGGTTCGACGTGTAATCCCGACACGCTAATAGCCACCGCCAGCAGCACCATAAAACCGAACACGAGGCTCAATTGTTCTGCCGGCAAAACAGCCAAGACCCCTGCCGCCGGAATCGTGCCGGCGAACCGACCAGCCACGGCCCACCGTACCCCAGCAACGTCGATGGCCTGGCGCTCGCGTAGTGCCAGCATCATCGTGAAGAACATGGTCGAGGCCAGAATCGGTCCAGGCACCAAGCGGCTGTCGATCAGGATGAGGAGGGGCGACCCGAAAAGGCCCATGCCAAAACCGACAGCCCCCTGCAAGGTAAAGCCCACAGCACTACACAACATGATGAGAAACGTATCGAGTGTAGACATATGTATGGGTCGGTGCAGCGAACGCGAAGGCCACGTAGCGTACCATGGAGCCGAATGACGACGAACGAAATATCGAGCACAGGCATCGAGCCACACCCGGCTGCCTCGGTGGTTCTCCTCCGTGACGGCACGGCCGGACCGGAGATTCTCTACCTGCGTCGAAACCCAGACCTACGGTTCATGGGCGGCTACTGGGTATTCCCCGGTGGACGGGTAGACGCAGCGGATTACGCGAAGGCGCCAGTGGACGACCTCCACGGACCAGCCAGGCAAGCGGCCGTCAGGGAAGCTAAGGAAGAATCGGGGGTCCAAGTCAGTCCGACCAACCTTCACCTACTCTGTCAGTGGACCACGCCCACCACGAGCCCGATCCGGTTCGCAACCTGGTTCTTTGCGGCTCTCTGCCCTACCGACACCGTCCGCATCGACGGGGGTGAGATTCACGAACATCGATGGCAGCGCCCCGAAGATGCCTTGCGCGCACACCGGGCACAGGAGTTACAGTTCGCCAACCCCACGTTCGCCCTTTCCACTCGACTCGCGGGCCACGCTACCACGCGCGACATCCTGTCGTTTGTCGACACCTGGCCATTGGAACGGATGCTTGGCCGCATCCATCCGATCGAGAATGGTCGGGTCGCGCTGTACGCGGAAGATTGCGGATACGAGTCAGGAGCGGTCGACTGTCCCGGCCCACGTCACCGCATCTGGATGCGGGCCGGCGCGTGGCGGTACGAACGAGCCTTCTGACGCGTCGGCCGTCGGTCGACCCCGCGATCAACCAACAGGTTAGTCCGTTTTTCGCCGGTGCCGAAAACGCCGCGCCAACAACCCCCATAGTGCCAACGCCGTGACGGCCAGTGTGGCGGGCCACCACACACCGAAAACGTCCCCGACCATCTGCCATCCCACGGCAACGCCCACACCCAACAAAATAGAGACAGTTGCCCACAGAGCCACGCCTAGAAGGTCGTAGACCAGGAATCGACGGTAGCTGAGTTCGGACGAACCGACAATGACGGGCATGAGCGTCCGGACGAAAGAGATCACTCTCCCAACAGTCACAGCGAACACCGAGTAGCGCTCGATGAGCCCATTCGTGCGGACTTGGTGGCGCCGGACCATCTCCCTGAACCGCCCCGTCCCCTCCAACAGGCGGCGGCCCCCTGTGCGACCCAACCAAAATCCGCACGTGTCCCCAAGCGCGCCTCCGGCCACAGTCGCCACCACCACGCTGCCGAGCCCAAAGTGTCCCTCCACGGAGAGGAGGCACGCAGCGATGATGGTGGGTTCGGCCGGAAGGACAAGTCCAACAATGAACGCCGTTTCGGCGAACGTCATGAAGAACACGACCCAGGGCCCCAGGGCGAGGAGGTATTCCGTGAGCTGAGAACTAATTTCCAAGGTCCGCCCCAAGCTACTTTTGCTGGCCGTCTCAGCAACAGTGCCGCGACGAACCCATTAGCAGTAAAGTCCCGGTGCTGTGCCGCCCTACCGTTGCGTTGTGTCGAGGAGTCCAACCCAGAACGCTGGTTCGGTCTTGCGTGAAACGAAGAACGGCGTGCAACGTCACTGTGGCTCCACAGGGACGTCCGGCAACCGCCCCTTGAGTTTCCGCATTCCCCGCAACCATCGATCGTAGTCCGATGTCTTGCGTCGCAGGTACTCAAGCACCTCCGGATGTGGAAGGATGAGAAACTGCTCGTCAGCAAGTCCCGCGACGACAGCATCAGCCACTTGGTCGGGCTCGATCATACCGTCGACCACCGATGCGGTCCGGGCTGTAACCCCGTCTGTCATCCGTGTACGCACAGCCTGCGGGCATAGCACGGACACACCAATCCCCTTGTCACCGTAGGTGATAGCCAGCCACTCGGCGAACCCAATCGCCGCGTGCTTAGTGACCGAATACGGCGCTGAGCCAATCTGGCTGAGCAGTCCGGCGGCTGATGAGGTCTGCAGTAAATAGCCCCGTCCGCGGGACAACATCGATGGGAGCACCGCCCGCGCGGCGTGCACGTGCGCCATGACGTTCACCTCCCAAATATTCTGCCAACACGCATCATCGACCTCTGCGCCTCCGGGCACGAACACACCAGCATTGGAGCAAAAGAGATCGATCGGGCCAATCGCAGATTCGGTCATCTCGACCGCCCGCACGACTTCTGGACCGCTTGTGACATCCGCGGAGAACGCGGTGCCCCCGACCTCAGCCGCCACCACCTCGGCCCCGTCGCCGTCGAGGTCAACGACCGCGACGTGGCGGGCGCCTTCGGCCGAAAAACGCTGCGCCAGCGCCCTCCCGATCCCACTCGCCCCACCCGTCACGATCACCACCGCGTCCTTGATTCGCATCGCCCCCTCTGCTGAAATGTGTGCACGCCCGTTCGCCAACACGGGTCACGCCGTGCACCGCGAGCCTCCGGACAAGAGCGTATGTCGTCAGACGAGCCCCCGCAAATCCGCACCGACCTTGACACGACGCCCTCCGGGCACGTTGCCCGGATCACCATCGACCGCCCCGAGCGGCTCAACGTACTCAACACGGCGTTGATTCTGCAGCTGACCGACAGCCTCCGACGACTATCGGCGGATGATGATTTACGCTGCGTCGTATTACGCGGCGCGGGAGAGAAAGCGTTCATCGGCGGCGCCGACATCAACGAAATGGCGGAACTGGACGCCGACAGCGCCCCGGGCTTCATCTCCCAGCTGCACGCGGCCTGCAGCGCCATCCGCGAACTGCCAGTGCCTGCCATTGCCAGCATTCGCGGCTACTGTTTGGGAGCTGGCCTTGAAATCGCAGTGTCCTGTGACCTGCGCGTGTCGAGCGACGATGCCATTTTCGGCATGCCGGAAGTAAAGGTGGGAATTCCCTCAGTAATCGAAGCCGCACTCCTGCCGCGGCTGATCGGACCGGGCAAAGCACGCCAACTCGTCTACACAGGAGAATCGATCTCAGCGGCCGAGGCCGGTCGGTGCGGGCTCGTCGACCGAGTGGTCGCCGCCACCGATCTCAACGTGGCGACCCTTGAGTGGGTGCAAGCCATCAGCGCGGCAGGTCCAGCGGCTATCCGGCTGCAGAAACGGCTGACCAGACAGTGGGACACCGCCCCGCTCCAAGACGCCATTCGAGCGGGCATCCAAACGTTCGCCGACGCCTACGAGACTGATGAGCCACAACGGCTCATGCAGGGATTCCTCGACCGCCCAAGACGGAACAGCGACTGACCTGTTCCCAGGG
>DQEK01000392.1:0-232 GCA_003533545.1 Acidobacteriota bacterium
CACTCCAGTTCGCCAAAGTGAGGACTGGTCCTCGGTGCTTGCTTAATCCAGCAAGGATGTGACTGGTGTACTGCCACACAGCGGTAGCGACCACTAGCGGAACGTCTGGGTCCAGTCGCCGAAAGACGTCCATCCCATAGGCTTGCCCGTCAATGAAGCCGTGGCCCTTATCGGGAATGAGGTCATGTGCACGGGTGACTGGGCGGCCGAACTCGGCGAAGACCTGACCGAT
>DQEK01000392.1:567-3195 GCA_003533545.1 Acidobacteriota bacterium
GTGGTTTCCAGCGCGGCTTGGGCTGGCCAGCATCGTTGGTTCGCGGCGAGCCGAGAGTCTCCACTGGCGATGAGATGAACCGGTCGTTCGTTGTTCATAACGTACGTATCTGGGTAATTAGACCATGGTCGTTACGACTTTCTGTAGCATACCCGACTTCTCGTCGTCCTACGGTTTCCAGACTCCACTCAGTGTAAGATGACAAGAGAGGTTCGGTTTCACATTCCGTGGCTGGAGAGATCTGAATTTATCGAGAAGATGGGTCCATTTTTTGTCGGTCAGGTCCTCTACCAAAGCCCGGTGCTCGTGGCACAGTCATCACAGCAACGGTAGTTCAACGTCAGAGACCTGAAAGTTAAAGGAGCGAGATGGCGACGTGTGCGGAGGTACTTGCACAAACACTCAAGGATGGCGGCATCACTCGGATGTACGGCTTACCAGGTGGCGAGATCCTCGATTTTGTTGAAGCGGCTCGCAAGGTCGGGATTGAGTTTCTCCTGACGCGCCACGAAGCGACCGCATCCTTGATGGCAGATGCCACCGGTCAGATGCAGCGCCGGCCCGGTGTGTGTGTCTCGACTTTGGGACCAGGGGCCGTGAATATGACACTTGGGGTGGCGAACGCCTTTCTTGATCGCGCACCCATGATTGCCATCACGGCAGCGACCGCGGCGGCGGCACAGCCCTACGCAACGCATCAGAATCTTGACTTGAATGCCGTGTACCGTCCATTTACAAAGATGTCCATCACGTTGAATGGGGAAGACACCGCGGCAAAGGTGCGCCAGGCCTTCTGCTGCACGCTTGAACCGCGTATGGGACCGGTGCACATTGGGCTGCCAAGTGATGTCAGTAGCGAACCAGATCGGCAGCACACAGATCCGTTGAGTGTTGCCCTCATGCCAAAGCCGATTGCTCCAGCTGCGACTGAAGCCATCGACCGAATGGTGCAGCATCTTCACCAAGCGCAGCGGCCTGTGGTGCTTCTCGGTCTGGATCTTAACCCGGAGACGGATGTGGAAGCGGTCCGCCGCTTCGTTGAGGCGTTTGGCGCGCCTGTGTTCGTGACACCGAAGGCCAAAGGTCTCCTGCCAGAAGATCATCCACAGTTTTTTGGCGTGTGCTGCGGGGTCTCCGGCGATGGTGTCATCGTCGATTTTCTGAGTACCGCTGATCTGTTGGTGGGTGTCGGCTTTGAGCCCGTCGAGTCCGACAAGTTATGGCATCAAAGCTTACCGATCGCGTCCATTGGTCCGCTATCAATCGCGGCGGGGGAGTTTAAACCCGTTGTTGAACTGGTGGGCGAGGTGCGGTCCTCGCTTGATGCGCTTGCTAGGATTTCCTGGTCACAGACTGGCTGGAGTGAATCATCGCTGACGGGATTCCAAGCAACGCTGGCGGATGTGTTGACGCCCTCAGAACAACTCGATCATGGGCTGTCTCCGGTGGAAGTGACGCGGTGCCTCCGGCAAGTTTCTGCCGCGGATACGATTCTGACGACGGACGTCGGCTCGATCAAATTTGTCACGACACAGGCGTGGACCACGTTTACGCCGTTTTCATTTTTTGAATCCAACGGCCTGTCGTCGATGAGTTACGCGTTTCCGGCAGCCATGGCAGCGACACTACAGTATCCGGACCGTCCCGTTCTTTGTATGATTGGTGACGGTGGCTTCGGAATGACACTAGGGGATGTCGAGACCTGTGTTCGAGAAAAACTCCACTTCGTGACGGTTGTATTTAACGATCAATCGCTGAGTCTCATTCAAATTGCCCAAGCCCGACGGGGTCTCACTGAACGCGGTGTCCGCTATGGCTCCGTCGACTTTGCGGCAGCAGCGGCGGCGCTGGGTGCATGGAGTCAGCGCGTGACGTCACTTGAAGAGTTGGCTGAAGCCGTTCACGCGGGCCGGATGAGTAATCGGCCAGCCGTCATCGACGTACCGATTGATCCTCGCGAATATCAAGTGCATGCGGCACCACCCAAGATGGTCTAACCCAGAGGAGACATTATGCAGGATCCCTTACTTGCGACTGTGAACCGTAACAAGACAGCGCGCGGTTATTGTTTAGTGTTGTGCGTCTCCTTGTTAGGGTCGTTCGCACTGGGCTGTGGGCCCACCGCTCCGGTTGTCGAAGATGCATCAGAAGAAGTGATTTCGACGGCGGTGATGGATGCAGCTGTTCTAGATGCTCAACTGGATGAGCTGCTGAAGGCCGGTCAGGATGACGGGATGGAAGTGAGTGTCTGGGTGGGTGGACGCGAGGATGATCCCTGGTATGTGCGCAACGCAGAAGTGTGGCGACCGGTCGCCAGTGCAATCAAGGTCGCCTACCTCATCGAACTGTTTAACACCTATGCTGACCAACTTGATGGTGTGCTCGAGGGCGCTGCAGAGATTGTCACTGATTCCACCCATCCGGCCATTGCGCATTTTAATGATGAACAGCAGGCTGACATTCGGGACCATCTAGCGAACGCCACGGTTCGTGAGGTCGGATACATGATGATCCGTGGTGTTGGGGTGTCGAACGCCGTCTACAATGCGGCGGCGAATGTAACCACGACTGTCTTAGGCGGTCCAGCATCGCTAACTAAGCTCATCCATGACCGCGACCCAGCGTTTG
>DQEK01000392.1:3535-3847 GCA_003533545.1 Acidobacteriota bacterium
TGGCCTCGTATCACGGCGCTACATGCAGGCTGATCGTGTTGTCAACGGTGACAATGAGGCCACGGCAGCTGCGTTGGCAGTGGTTCTGCAGCAGATCGCATTTCGTAGGGTGCCGAAGACCGATGCCGACACAACTCAAGCGATGTGGGAAATCCTGCACGTTCCTGAAGACGCCGGGTCAACCGGTTCGCACTACTTCAAGAGTGGTTCTCTGGACAGTGATCCTTTGACACGAATCCGTTCGGGTTTTTGGGAAAGTCCGACGGGAATCGTGGTGTATGTGGTGATGGTAGAGCAACCGAATCCTGGGTC
>DQEK01000137.1 GCA_003533545.1 Acidobacteriota bacterium
AAGCTTGCCCGCGGCGACCTGGTGTTCGGTGTCAGCACCTACGACCTGTCGTTGGAGAACGCACGGTCGCTGGCCCAGTCCGACATCGACTACGTCTATGTGGACATGGAACACGGCCCGATGGACTTCTCGGCGCTGCAGGGGTTTCTCCTGGGACTGACTGACCGAGGAGCCATCGTCGTAAACGACAGCGTACGCCAACCTCTTACCCCGCTGGCGAGGCTAGCGCCCTACGGTCGGGAATCGTCGCATTGGGCGGTGAAGCAAGCCCTTGACATCGGTTTGATGGGGGTCATCTTTCCTTCCATCGACACACCTCAGCAGGCACGGGAGGCGGTACGGTCAATGCGGTATCCGCAGCGCCGCAATTCGCCATTCAGAGAGCCAGGCGGACTCAGAGGGTCCGGGGCGAGCGCGGCGGCTTGGTTTTGGGGACTTTCCAGCGCGGACTACGTACGTCATGCCGATACCTGGCCACTGAACCCACAGGGCGACCTGTTAGCGATCATGATGATCGAAACGGTGGAGGGCGCACAAAACCTCGACGCCATTGCCTCGGTACCTGGTGTCGGCGGGTTCTATGTCGGACCGAGCGACCTTTCGAATTCCTTGGGACTCATTCGCAGCGATCCGCGAGTAGAAGCCACTATCCAGACCATCGTCGACACCTGCCTTGCCAGGAACATCGCCTGCGGTATCACCGCCGGGGCTGCGGACATGCCCCGGCGCATTGAACAGGGATTCTCGATTCTTGGCGGAGGGCGCGCGGGCGGAGGCTTACCGGCATCGGTGGACAGAGCGATACGCGCTGGACGTGCAACCCGGTAGTGATTCTCGACGGGCCCAGTCACGACAGGGGCGAACGGGCCCACAGGCACCGCTAACTGGGTCGCAGCGTTGAAGACGACTCGAGAGCGACCTCGCGCACGCGGGACGTGCGTATCCTCCGGTTACCGAACTGAAATTCCATCTGCAAGCCGATCCCAACCCAACCCAACTTCAACCCAGTCCCCCTGAAACTCGATCCGTCGAGCCTGGCCCGGGTGTGTTCGGGAAAGAATGAACCGCCTTCAACCATGACCTCTCGAGCAGATGGTTCCAAGATGGTGATCCGGTAGAGGGTGTTGCCCGTCCGCACTCGTAACGTCGTCAGCGGATCGAGCCCACTGAGGCCGAAGCCGTCGGTCTGAGAAGCGTCTCTGACAAAACCAGAGAGCGTCCGGCCAAAAGCTACCGACTTACGCGGGCGACGCAACGAATTGGACGACATCCCACCTCGCTTCAGGAAAGTCTATACGAATCCGCACCAACCGACCCCGATCCCATCAGGAGTCTCCCGAACACTTCGTGATAGCGAAACCGACCGGTACCAGGCACCGTTGAGACTTGCCACGGCTAGTCTGGTAGCGCATAGACAAAAATCGCATTCCCGGTACGCGGATTCTTCATCTCGGGTATGAGATCCGCCGGTAGCAGGCTGGTCCAGCTCGACCCCCCAAGCGGACTCCCAGCACCAAACGCGATGTATTGAGTTCCATCCACCGCGTAGGTGATCGGATACCCGTTGGCCATCGTCGACAGGCGGCTCTGCCAGAGCTGATCGCCATTTCGTGCGTCATAAGCAAACACGTAGCGTTCCCAATCACCGATGAACACAAGCCCACCAGCCGTGGTTAACGCCGCCGTGTTGTAAGGCGCCCGACGACGTTGTTTCCAAAGCGTCTCACCGGTCCGAATGTCCAGAGCCTGAAACTCGCCGAGTTGGTCTGGTGCATCCGGATGAAAGTGATTCTGCCGCCCACGCACGCCCCCCGTACCGCCACCCCCGAGACGCTGTTCCACCGGTAAAAATGCCGCTGTCTCACAGTTGAGGTTGAGTGGCACGTACAAAGCCGTTGTGTCGGGATGATAGGCCATCGCGCGCAAGCTCTTAAAACCTCCGGTGCTGGGGCAGAAATACAGTTCCTCACCAACATCCGAAATCATGTCCTCACGGTGGGTGACGACGCCCGTCTGGGTATCGACGTCGACAATGTTCTGATAACCAAGATCGACCGCGTTCGCAAACGCACCTGTGACCCTATCGAGCTCCCAAAGTATCCCCAGCTTCCCCATGCTGAAGACCGATTGCTTGCCATCGTAGTCAATCAGGATTCGCTCAAAGGTTTCGTCCATGTCGTGGCTGTCGCCGGGAATGTGCTGAAAGTACCAGCGCATTTCGCCGGTGGCCGGATCGAGCGCCAGTGTTGAGTTGCTATAGAGCGCGTCACCGTCAGTGCCCCGAGCATCTCGTGACCAGGGCTTCGCCTGTGACGTACCGTAAAAAACGAGTCCACTCGCCGGGTCGTAACTGCCTGGAATCCACGCATCGCTGCCCGCGCGCATCAGCAGCGGTAGGTCACCCCAAGTATCGCCGCCTCGCTCTCCCGGTCGTGCGACGGTCGAGGTACGCCACAATACTTGTCCAGACTGTCCGTCAACCCCAATGATGTAGCAGGTGTCCTCACGAAAGCGCTCGCATCCCCGAAGCCCTGCCACAATGACGCCGTCAGCGATAACTGGCCCGCTTGAGAACCCATAGCCCTCCTGCCCCGGTGGGGCCGCAGGAGTATCCCAACGGACGTCGCCAGTTCGCGCATCGAGTCCCACAACATGCGCGTCGACCGTGTTCAGAATGACCAGGTCTTCATAGATCGCCAGGCTCCGCATCTGAGCCCCAGCCCGACGCCGCTCGTCCATCTCGTAACGAAATTCCCAGATAAAGTCACCGTTTCGCGCATCGAGTGCCTGCACCACATTGCCTGGGTTAGCAACGTACATGACACCGTCATAAACGACCGGTGTCGTCTGCGACACCCCTGCCTCAAGACCCCACGACCAAACCAGCCGCAGGTCCCCGACGTTGTCCGTGTCGATCTCGTCGAGCGGACTGTATCCCCAACCGTCGAGAGTGCGGCGCCAGCTCAGCCAATCACCCGGGTCCGGGTTCTGCAGCACTGCGTCGGTAACCGGACTGAAGTTCCGGACCTGTGCATACGTGGGAACCGAGGAAACAAACGCGAGGGTAGCGCACGCGAGCAGCGTGAGATAAATCCTGAGTAACATGGAGCCCTCCTGGAGCGGGTAAGACCTTGTGCGGAATTGTAACGCGTTTCAACAGGTTCCCCGGAACGAGCCCTGAAGACCGGCGGGAAGAAAAGTCGTGCGCCGGCAACGCAAGACCAACAGGGTCTACGGCCCCCGAACTAGGCAACTCGCACCCGTGATTACCGGACCCAGACCTGGCCCAAAATCTGACGCCCCGCCGGCGCTAGTGCACCTGTGTAGCAGAAAAGGCGTTAATGACGACGACGCCCGTCACAATAAGCAACATGCCGACGACCGCCGGTAGATCAAGTCGCTGACCGTGGACGACGGCCCCGAGGATGGCGATCAGAACAATCCCCACCCCAGCCCAGATAGCGTAGGCCACGCCTATGGAGAGCCGCTGCAAGCACAACGACAGGAAATAGAACGCCGCCGAGTAACCGACAACAACGACCGTGCTGGGCAGGACACGCGTGAACCCCTCCGCCGACTTGAGCGCCGTCGTGGCCGCAACTTCCGAAACAATAGCGATGAGCAGGTAGAGGTAATGCATAAGGCCAACTAAGCGGTGTGGACACAGCGAGTCCCCGACTTCTATGGAAACCACCGGCCAGAATCTCAGGAACCGTCAACGGTCCAGAGAAAGACATTACGAACGAGAAGTCACCAAACAGCGATACCTAACGACCTTGAGACTCCTCGACGCGCGCACCTCCGAGCGCATTCGGCACGGAGTAATTGCCTTCGTGGCAGGCATACTCAAACTGAAGATAGTCGTCATCCCGGTTGAACGGAAAAGCCGCAGTCCACGGCGCGGTATAGGTGTCATCGTCGTTCATCGTGACCGAGTAGCGCATCTCATCAGGCCCAACCAGCGTAAACCGCTCGACAACGTACTGCTTCTCAGACTGTCGCGACCGGGTCCCTGCCGTCGGTCCTCTCATGTTCTTGACGGCTTTGAAGTTCGTCGACTCGACAACCAAGGTATTGCCTTCCCACCGGCCCCGCGGGTCGCCTTCCCACTGCTTCACTTTGTTGTCGGCGTGCGACCCACCGATCGGGATGATTCGAACGTTGTGGATCATTTCACTGTGAATGGTGACGTAGCCAGGCGATTGCAGAATGAGCGTGCCGTTGTTGTACTCGGTTGGCATCATCATGCCAAGCACCCCACGAGAGATGCAGCGGTCACCCGATTCCATGTTCTCGGCAGCATCGTGCAGTTCAGCCAAATTCATAGAAACCGACTCACGGGCGTTCGCGGTACGTTCGGGAATACGCCCGCTCGGCGGGTCAACGATCAGCGCGGGCTGGCCGATATCGTCCGGAGTCTCCCAGTACCAGTCAAACCAGTAAAATCCGTAACCGCCGACTCCTCTGGAGTCTTCGTGCCCTCGCCACTCGGACGAGGCGATCCGTCCCTGGCCGCGAGCCTCAGCCCTGGCCTGCAGTTCTTCTGATGACAGCTGCTTCCCTGCAAGCTCCTCCGGAAGCTCCAGCGGAGTGAATATCGCCCTCGAATTGTTCCACATACCGGTGATGTTCGGCTGTCCATCAGACAGCAGCTCCGGTGTCCAGTCCCCCGACGTAGCAGATTGCGTCTGGGCTGGGGCAGACACGGCAAAGGTCAGCACAAAGGCGGCGCCAACGAACATCATTCGTGAACGGTTCATCATCTATCTCCCTTCGAACCCGTACCCCGGGCCAGTCGAAAACCTGCGACCGTACAATGGCTCAGCACGGTCAAAATGTGCCCCCCATGAAGCCCCTGTCAAGCCAGAAGACGGTTGTCTGGAGACCAGTCACACCGCAAGCAAACACTAGCGACCAGCCGCCTCGTTCTCTTTCGTTCGAGCACCAGTAAGAATGACCTCCATCGAATAATTGCCCTCGTGGCAGGCGTACTCAAACATCGGGTCCGGGTTCCGCTGCATTGGCACCGCATAGGTCCATGGCCGAGTCCAGGTCGTCGGGTCATTAACCGTGACTTCGTACATCAACACCCCCGCCGACACCGGTGTGAACCGTTCAGTGAGGTGCAGGTCCGCACTCGCCCCGCCTCGCATGAAGCTGGTCTCGCGCAGGAAGTTAACCGTGTCGACCACGAGCGTGTCCCCATCCCAATGTCCTCGCGAATCACCGGTCCACTGGTGGAGGGCATGGTGCGGCCGACCATCAAGCGGGACTACCCGCACGTTATGGTTCATCTCGTTCATCAGGATGACGGTGTCCTCGGTCTGGAAGAGCTGCACGTTGTTGTTGTAGCCACC
>DQEK01000162.1:0-4230 GCA_003533545.1 Acidobacteriota bacterium
CCGCCACAACTCCCGCCCATTCGTCGCATCATGCGCCACGACGACGCAGGCGTTCGGCCCCCCCTTCGGCGCACAACTCCGGCCAGAAATAACTTTGCCATTTGCCACGATTGGTCCCGATGTCTGATTCGCCGGATTGATCTTGTAATCGAGGATCTGCGTTTCCCAAACCAATTCGCCAGTCTCGGCGTCGAGGGCGAACACATAGTCGTCACCACTCGTGTCGATGATGAGGTCCCCGTAGATCGCCAAATTTCGGTTGGTATCGATGAGACTCCCGATCATGTATTCAGCCAAGTCATCGGGACGATCTCGCCGGTACTCCCAGATTAGATCACCGGTGGTCGCGTCGAGAGCCTGGATGACGTCCCGTGGGTTCGGCATGTACATCACACCGTTGTAGACGAGCGGTGTTCCCTGCTGGAGACTGCCGGCACTAAGCGCGCGTGTCCAAGCTAGCCTGATGCGATCGACATTGTCTCGATCGATCTGATCAAGCGGACTATAGCCCCAGCTATTCAACGTCCGGCGCCACATTAGCCAATCGTCTGGGTCTGGGTTCTGAAGCGTCTCGTCGCTCACTGGCACAAATCGGGACACCGACTGTGCTACGACAGGCCTGGCATCAAAGACAAACGAAGACGCCACGACGGTGACGACCGCAACTACTTTTCGAGCCTTTGAAGACATCTACGCTCCTTGACCGTATGGAAGCTCTTAGCTTACCGACCGACCGTCGCCGGTTCAACGCGCAAAATCAATGAGGAATCGACCTCTTTCCAAACAGGGCGTCAACGGGCCGATTACGGCGTCGGGGCATAGTCGCGCCACAACCAACGCATCGTATCGGGAAAAATCGCTCCACCGTGTTCTAGATTGTGCCCCCCGTCACCCCAGACCTTCTGATAGTCATATCCGGCAAAGTCCAGTGAATCGGCCATTTGCTGATTCGCAAGCCACCAGTTCCCTGCCGCAATGTTGAGGTCCTGCGATCCATCCTGCAGAAAAACACGAATCGGCTTGGGTTCGCTCTGTCGAACTAGGTCAGGGTACACGTGACCGCCACGGATATTCGTGAAACTGCCGACGTGACTCACGACCTTACTGAACATATCTGGGCGTTGCCATGCCACCGTGAACGCACAGATCCCGCCGGAACTAATGCCACCGATCGCCCATCCGTCCCGATCGTCCGTGATGCGGTAGGCCTTGCGAACTTCTGGAATGATTTCTTCTAAGAGAAAGCGAGAGTAGCGACCGTTCATCGAGTCGTATTCGGTGCTCCTGTTCCGCGCCGGTCCGTCGGGATTGTCCCCGATGAAACGTCCGGGATTAATGAAGACCGCGATCGTGATCGGCATCTCCCCCCTGTGGATTAGGTTGTCGAACACCACCGGAACACGAATCGCGCCATCCTCGTCGAGATAACCGGCACCATCCTGAAACACCATGAGTGCGGCTGGAATCTCATGGTCATACTGGGCGGGTACATAAACCCACCAATCACGCTCGGTATTCCGATAGACACGACTGCTTTCCCAACGGTGATGTGTGATTTCCCCCCTCGGCACGCCGGTCTGGCGGAAAGAATCAGCACCGAGCTCAAACGCTTCTTGCGCGTACACATTTCCCGACAAGGCCATCGCGAGAAACACCATCATCCACTCTCTCATTGCGCCATGTCTCCCCCCGAAAGCACACCCGTGACGGAACCTGGTCTCGGCAGTTATACACCGGTTACCCCTTCCCCGTCCTCCGTCCAGGATGGCCGACCACCCCGGAGACACCAGGTCTGAGAAAGAATCAGCGAAGCTGGACTCGGCAGACGTGGAATACTTTACGTACACAGACGCCGGAGAGATCGATCCACAAGAATCAGACCAAGGAACTACCCATGCGAACACGTGCTTTCGTTGCCGCTCTCGCGGTGCTCCTCCCCGCCGGTTCGGGCTGGGCGCAAGGGCTGCCAACCGCCACTCCCGCTACAGTTGGACTTTCAGACACACGCCTCGACCGGCTGGAGGAGGTCGTGCAAGGCTACGTTGACGACCGGGCAATCGCCGGCGCCGTCACACTAATTGCTCGCCGCGGCAGTCAGGCACACCTCCAGACCTATGGCATGGCCGACGCCGCCGATGGGGAACCGATGCGCGCAGACACGATCTTCCGGATCGCGTCGATGACGAAGCCGGTGACAAGCGTGGCCGTGCTCATGCTGTATGAAGAGGGACACTTCAAGTTGAGCGACCCGGTCGGTCAATATTTGCCAGAACTGGCCTCGCTTGACGTCCTGACTCCGGCAGGTAACGGCGACACCTTCCAGCGCGTTCCGGCCCAGCGCCCAATCACCATTCGGCATCTCCTCACCCACACCTCAGGCATCGGGTATCGATTTCTTGGTGATCTCGGCGGAAATGCCAAACTCCAGCATCTCGCGGAACTCTATGGGGAAGCAGGCGTCGCCGACGGACTAGCCGAACACGACGGCACCATCGCAGATCTGGTGACCCGCCTCGGCGAGCTGCCACTGCTCCATGAACCAGGCGAGGCCTTCAGCTACGGACTCTCGGATGACGTGTTGGGCCGACTCGTTGAAGTCATTTCTGGCGTTTCGTTCGATGAATTCCTCAGGACCCGCCTATTCGCACCACTCGGCATGGTCGACACGTTCTTCTACGTACCAGCCGCGAAGGCGAGCCGGATGGCGTCGATCTACACACCCAGTCCCAGTGGTCTCGCGGAAGTCGAGGGAACTGTAGAAGGCCAACATCTCATCTATTCCTCGACCTACCCAACAGGTGCGCCACGCCGCAACTTCTCTGGTGGCGCCGGGCTGTCTTCCACGGCCCACGACTACTCGCGATTCTTGCAAATGCTGCTCAACGACGGCGAACTCGACGGAGAGCGGGTTCTCAGTCCCATGACGGTGGACTTGATGCGAACAGACCAGATCGGCGATATCCCGGTTGGCTCGGTCGTCCAACCGGGGAGCGCTGGGTTCGGACTCGGAGTGGCCGTTCGAGGCGGCCCCGGTGTAGACCCGGAACTCGGGACAACCGGCGCCTACTACTGGAGTGGTTTTTTCAACACCGCGTTCTGGATCGACCCCACGGAACAACTGATTGGGATTCTCATGGTCCAGGTCTTCCCAGGCACCTCAGATATACAGGAAAGGTTCAGGATCATGGCCTACCAAACAATCGTGGACCGCAATTGAGCCCGGACTCTCACAACCGGAGCTGGCTGGTTCGACGCACATCGTATGCATCGCACCCGAAGCCGATGGGCTACTACAGACCGCGCAAGCCCTCAGTCAGTTCGATACGCACGCCCCAAGGATCGGTCAGGAAGGCATACCCGATCCCAGAGGCATGGCGCGTATAGGGAACGTCCAGCGTCACCCCGTTCGCCTCTAACTTCCGGCAAAACGCTTCGAGATTCGTCACTTCGAAACCGATGTGGTCGAGCATGCGCCCCTTGGTAGGTGCTCCTCCGCCATCCGGGTTGTATGAAAAGTTGAAATTGATCCCCGGAAGATCGACCGCGTCGTAACGCCATCGCGTCCCCCGCGTCCCACCGAAAATAGACGCATACCAACCCTGCGCCTCTTCCACAACATCGTCGGTCAGATAGAGATGGAGATGGTGCGAGACGATCGGCACACGAAGTGGTTCATTGTGCCGTCCTGAAATCTGATCGGTCCGCCCTCCGTCGACCGTAAACGTCAGATTCGTCGCCGTGTCGTCAAACAACTCGATCCGCTCACCCTCCGGTGAAAACACGTTCGTCACGCCAGACCCAGAGTTTTCAAATTCAAAGCCCGCAGCTGCGATGGTACTCAGTGACTGCACCCGGAACGCCATGTGATTCAGGATCGATCCTTCCGTCCCGCCGTCCGGCTCACCCTGACTGAGGAACACCAAGACATCCGGAAACGTCATGACGACCGACTGCCCAAAGGCATCAGCCTTGCCGCCGAGCGACTCCCAGAAACGTTGATTCGCCTGGAGGTCTCGCACGTAGTAATGCAAATGCCCCATGGCAACGCCAGCGTCGTTGGGCGGGGACAACTGCGCCGACGCTGGCCACGCTGGGCCCAGCGCCAGAAACGACAAGACAGCCGCAAGTCGGCTCGAAGCCTTCACTACTGTCCGGCGGCCTCCTCCACCCGAGCGCCCCCGAGCATGACCGGCATCGAATAGTTGCCTTCGTGGCAGGCGTACTCGAACA
>DQEK01000162.1:4560-4754 GCA_003533545.1 Acidobacteriota bacterium
AACATCGGCTCCGGGTTCAGCCGCAGCGGCACCGAAGCGGTCCACGGACTCGTCCAGGTTTCCGGATCGGTGACCGTAAACTGGTACTCCAACGTGTCCGCATCGACTCGGGTAAACCGTTCCACGAGGCGCGCACTTGAGGTCGTGCCTCTCCATTTGCGCTTGGCATCAAAATTCCTCGTCTCAACGACAAG
>DQEK01000440.1 GCA_003533545.1 Acidobacteriota bacterium
GTTGACTCACAACGTGGACTTCACCGTGTCGGAATCCTGACGGCATCGATAATCCAAGTAATAGCCCGACCGCCGTCACTGTGGTGCCAGCTGGGGGTGGTCGCGTGCCCTGCATTGGTTGCGCACCTTTGTTGGACAGTCACACCAGCATCGATTTCAGCTGGTTTTAAGTCTCACCTTACCCAGAAAATCCATTTATTTGGACGCCAAGGCCGTATATTTGGATTTCTTGGCGAACGGTAGTTGTTCGAATCTCCAATTCATTGAATTAAAATAAGTGCTGGTTGGCCGGCGCATTTGGCACAGAAGGACCATTTCGGAAACCTGAAAAACCTAGTTACCTGTTTCAACTCCTGCCTATGGCGACGATCTTGACCGAAGCGGGTGAGTCCAGACCGACGGGCTTGAGCGCTTGGGCCGCCGCTGGGCTGGCGGTTGCGCTGGTGGTCACGCTTTTATTGATGGCGACGTTGAATGTCGTCGATCGGGCAACTTGGCACGCCGTCGACGACGGCATCCGCTGGGAGGACCAGCCGAACGGAGTCACCGCGGCTGGCATCGCTGATAACGAAGCCACTAGCAGCGATGAGGTCCAAGTCGGTGACCTGCTCCGGGCCATCGACGGCACGCCGGTCGAAACTACTGGAGACGTCGTGGCAGCCTTGCACGACGGTCGTCTCAATGTCGTTCGACGTTACACGCTCCAACGTACCGGGCAGTTCCAGCTGCTCGAGGTAGTGCTGTCGCCGGTGGCGGCACGCCCAACGCAGATCTACTTCGTAATGGTCGGCATTGGTGTCTTCGGTCTGCTCATCGGGTCAACGTTACGGCTGACGCGACCCGAAAAGGCGGGGACGCTGCATTTTTTCTGGCTAAGCGTGGCGTTTTTCGGCATGTTTGCCTTCTCCTTCACCGAACGTCTCGACAGAATTGATTGGGTTTTTTACTGGGCAGACGCGGTCTCCACACTGGCACTGGGGCCGATGTTTGTACATTTCTCCCTGAATTTCCCAGGGACAGCCCGTGGGCAACGTAAGGCCAGACAGGCTCTGACGCTTGTGCTGTACGGCGTAGCGGGTTTGCTGGGGACATTCCATGTCGTGCTACTGGCAAGCGACGCGGCGTCCGCCGTATTCCAGGAGAGGGTGGATTTTTTCTGGAGACTCCAGTTCACGGTTCTGGGCGCCCATGTGTTTCTTGGCGTGGGGCTAATGCTTGCGGCCATGCGTCGTATTTCTTCGGTGGCAGCGAGGCGACAACTTGGTTGGATTGTCGGGGGCGTTGTCGTGGGTGGGCTACCCTCCATGTTGGGTTATGCACTCCCTTGGAGCCTCGGTCTTGACCCGATCCCGATCGAACTGGTGGTCGTCCCTTTAGGCCTCGTTCCCCTGGCGTTCGGCGCTGCGATTGTGGGCTATCGCTTACGCGACGTGGAGGTGTTCGTCAAACGTGGACTGGGATACACCGGTGCAGTCTTGGCGATGGTCGCTATCTACTTCATGCTCGTCGGGTTGTCGCAAGCCGTGTTCCAACACCAGTTCGATGGGCACGATTCGGTCATCATCCTGTTGTCCACAGCCATCGTAGTACTCGTTGCTGTGCCGGTGAGAACGGCGATTCAGTCAATGCTCGATCGGGCTTATTACCGGGAACGCTATGACCATCGCATCGCGCTCCGAGGGTTTGCCCGTGACCTGAACACTGACCTCGATCTCGACCGCCTGGCGCGACGGCTTGTGGGGAAAGTTCGCGAAACGTTGGCCTCCGATCGTACCGTGTTGATGTTGCGGTCAGCCGAGCACTCAGGGGGTGTCTTCGAACCGTTCCGCGCCAGCGGTGTTAATTCGTTGAGCGCTTGGCCGTCCCTCGCGAGTGGGTCAACCATCGGCACACGACTGTGTCAGCGCCACACAGTCATCCTTGAAGACCCGGCGTCATCCCGGTATCACCCAGAGGAAGAGGTAGAGTTCTGGCGAGACCAGGGAGTTCAATATTTCGTGCCATGCATCTCTGGGGAGCGCACCATCGCGGCGTTATTGTTAGGGGCCAAGGCGAACGGTGAACCACTGAGCAGTGACGACGTCGCCCTGCTAACGGTGGTGTCAGGTCAGGTAGCTACGGCGATTGAAAACGGCCGGTTGTATTCAGAACTGCGGTCGAAAGTGTCCGAGGTTGAGCGTATCCGTAAGTTCAGTGACGACATCATCGAGTCATTAAACGTTGGTCTTGTCGTGCTCGACCTCGCGGACCACGTGACCTGGTGGAACAGAGCTATTGAACGGATCTATGGGGTGCCCCGTGAAACTGCGATCGGCAGTAACCTGAGTGAACTCTTTGAGCTGTCTTTTGTGGCTTGGCTGGAGCAAACTCGGCAAGGTCGACTGGTCGACGGTATGTCGTCTCGCCAGTCGCTCAGCTCGCGCCATCAGGGTGGTCGGCGGCAGTTGCTTATAGAGGTCACAGTCTCGCTGTTGCAAACCTCAGAGGGTGAAACATCCGGCACGATGATCCTCATCGAGGACATTACTGAGCAGGTGCGACTTGAAGAGCAGTTGCAGCTATCGGACAAGATGGCGTCAATGGGACTCCTCGCGGCCGGGGTTGCTCATGAAGTCAATACGCCGCTCACTGGGATTTCAAGCTTCACGCAGATGCTGCGTGAGAAGACCGAGGCGGATGATCCCAGGATTTCACTACTCGAAAAGATAGAGAGTCAAACGTCTAGAGCTTCGAAGATCGTCAATGGGTTGCTCAATCTTGCGAAACCCGGGCGAACGGACACGGCTGGTTCCGTGGACGTGAACAACGTGATCGGCGAGGTCGCTGCTTTGCTCGAGCATCAGCTCAAGACTGCCGATATTCAGGTCCGGTGCGAGCTTCCATCCACACCCGCCGTCGTTCAGGGGTTCGAGTTCAAGCTTCAGCAGGTGTTCCTGAATCTCTTCTTGAACGCGAAGGACGCCATGCCAACTGGAGGGGACTTGACGGTGACTCTGCGCGTCGAGAATCGACAAGTCGTTGTCGAGGTGACAGACACCGGAGGGGGCATTGCTAGCGAAGAGTTGTCCAGAATTTACGATCCATTCTTCACCACCAAGGCAGTCGGGAAGGGGACGGGTCTCGGACTATCGATCACCTACGGTGTGGTTAAAGAGCACAACGGGTCGATCCAATGTGAGAGCGAGCCGGGGCAGGGTACGCGCTTCACGGTAACCTTACCGTGTCCGTTACGTTCCCGGGATCGCCTCCCGGCACACGCGTGAGAGCAGCGACGACGGGTGACAACGGCGCTCGGTATTGTTGCCTGGCGTGCTACCGCGACGAGGATGATTAATGCTAAAGAACGCGTCCGTGCTGATCGTCGACGACGAAGAGATCATGCGGGAGATTTTACGGACGCTTCTCGAGCACGAGGGGTGCCTAGTGTCGACTGCCGAAACTGGCGAAGAGGGCGTGGCGCTGGCGCGTAATCGGTTCTTCGATGCCGCCCTCGTGGACATAATGATGCCGGGTATCAATGGCATCGAGACTCTGGGCGAACTCACAAAGCTTGACCCGGACTTACCCGTTGTCTTGATCACTGCCGCTCCGTCTGTCGAAAACATCGTTGCCGCGATGCAACTCGGTGCTTTTAACTTTTTCGAGAAGCCGTTCGACAACAAGAAGGTGCTGGCTGTGGTCAGAAACGCTGTCGAGCGAAGACGACTGACAACCGAAAACATCGCGCTCCGCGAAACACTGCGGGAACAGACACATCAGTTCGCAAGCATCATCGGTCGAAGTCCCAGGATGCGGAAGGTTTTTGCCTTGATCTCGCAGGCCGCACCGAGTCGCGCGACTGTTCTAATTGAAGGAGAGAGCGGAACCGGCAAGGAACTGGTCGCGCGTGCGTTGCACGCTAGGTCAAGGCGTGCTGAAGGTCCATTCGTCACGGTTAACTCCGGAAGCCTGCCGCCTGACCTCTTGGAGTCGAACCTCTTCGGGCACGTTAAGGGGGCATTTACGGGTGCCGTTGCTCCGAAGAAGGGATTGTTTGAACTTGCCGACAACGGCACGATTTTTTTTGACGAAATTGCAAGTATTCCTCTCGAGACGCAGGCAAAACTCCTGCGCGTGCTCCAGGAACGTGAGTTTATGCGTCTGGGTGGCACTGAGGACGTCCGCGTCGATGTGCGTATCGTCGTTGCCACGAACGTCAATCTGAAAGGGATGGTGGATAAGGGGCAGTTTCGAGAGGACCTCTACTACCGCCTCGACGTGATTAAGGTTACCTTGCCGCCCCTCCGTGAACGACCGGAGGACATTCACTTGCTGGCAGTGCACTTCCTCAACAAGTACGGAACTGACAACGACAAAGAGGGACTTGAGTTGACGGCGAACGCACTAGATCTTTTGGAGAAGTACGATTGGCCAGGGAATGTGCGCGAACTGGAGAACACTATTGAACGCGCGGTAGTGTTGGCGCGAGAGACCACGATTGGACCCGAGCTGGTTCCTGAGGCGATTCGTGGAGGCACTGCTTTTGATATCCCGAAGTTCGACGTGCCACTTGAAGGGATTTCATTCAAAGAAGTTGTGGTGGGATTTGAGATTCAGCTCATCGAGCAAGCGCTTATGGCGGCTGGTGGCGTGCAGAAGCGCGCCGCAGAGATGCTAGGCATCAAACCAACCACCTTGAACGAAATGATAAAACGTCGCCACATTCCATTGCGAGCTCGGTCCAGCCGATCCAAGCGTGAATCTTCGGTGGCTGGTCGTTCCGTGATTTCCGAGTCGTCGGGGTCGTCGACCGAACCCGCGGTTTGACTATTTTTTCCGCCCGCGCCGTCGACCAGCGCGCTGGGGGCGATCTGCGGGTCGGCCCCGCTGGGCTGCGGCGATTAACCGATCGTACTTACCCATAATCACATCCCACCGGTAGTTGCTACGCACATAGTCTCGGCCGTGACGCCCCATAGTGGCGCGGAGGGGTGCGTCCCGTATGAGTAGACGCAGACACTCTCGAAACTCGTTTCGGTCGGCATAGTACAACCCGGCGTTGCTACGTTGGCAGTGATCGGTGACGACTTCGCTGCGAGCGTTCGCTAGGATGGGAGTACCCACAGAGAACGATTCCAGCGCAAGGAGTGAGAGACTCTCGAATGGGGATGGTACCACCACCACGGTTGCTGCTTCTAGCGCCTCAAGCCGTTCGGTCTCGGACAGCATCCCGGCGAAACGGATATGAGGAGCTTCCGGGATCGGCATCAACTTTACACCCATTAGCACCAGCGAGGCGTCCCCGTCAGATTCGGCGTAGCTGTTAAAGTAATCGATCAGTTCCTCGCACCCTTTCCCTGGGTCGATACGGCCCCCGTAGAGCACGAGGGGGCCGTATAGGCGGTGACGCCGTCGAAAAACTGCACCGCGGGCAGACAGCGGTGATCCTAT
>DQEK01000308.1:0-2690 GCA_003533545.1 Acidobacteriota bacterium
TTCGGGGCTACGGTTCTTTTATCAGCGGCAGACTGGGACCTGATGCTGGCCGGCTCCGGCGGCCAGCCGAAGCCGACCCGGGATGCAACCATAACAGACGGCCAAACTTTGCATGTCGGCGACACGCAAATGACCCTGGTCCTGACCCCCGGACACACACCCGGCACGATCTCCACGCTTGTGCCAGTGCGCGACGGTGGCCGCTCCCACGTGGCAGCGCTGTGGGGAGGAACCGCGATGCGCCACAACGCCGAGTTTTATGACCAGTACATCGCAGGAGCCAGAAAATTCGCAGCGGCAGCGGCAGAAGCGGGCGCTGACGTGGTGATCTCAAACCACTCCATCTTCGATGCAGCCGATGAGAAGATCACCGCACTCGCAATCCGGGCCGCGGAAGACCCACATCCATTCGTGATCGGCGAAGCGTCCACACAGAGCATGTTCGACATGATCGAGCACTGCGCGGAAGCCGGCAAAGCCCGTCTGGGGCCATGAACCCCGTTTCCTTCGCCTCATAGACAGCTTCGCAGGCAGGATTCAAAAACCGAAAACGCCGACGGCGGTCGACACGGACGATTCCGTGTCGACCGCCACAACCTGGCTAGTTCGCTACATACTTCGTGATGCCACCCCCAGCGGTGGGACGGGACCCGGGTCCCTCTGCGGCGTAAATGTTACCGTCACCGTCGACCGCAACGCCCTCGCCGGCGACGCCCTGCAACACTCGGACGTCATGAGGGTGCGGAGGCACAAACCCCGTCAACCGGTCCTCACCGGCCGGTCCGATCCGCACACCCGTCTTCCAGCCTGGATGGTTCCCAACGCCAGACTCTGAGTCGATCGCGTACAACGTGTCATCGGCCGTGATAAAAAGCCCACTGATACGACTGTACTGCGTGTAGATTTCAAGCAATTCCCCTTCCTGATCGAAGATCTGGATACGGTGGTTGCCACGATCGGCGACGTACAGACGCCCCTGAGAGTCAAACTCCATCGCGTGCGGCGTCCGAAACTGCCCCGGTCGGAAACCGATCTCGCCCCACTCCTTGATGAAGTTGCCCTCGCTGTCAAATTTCAAGATGCGGCCGGTCCTCCCTTCCGGAGGATCCGGGCTCTGGCCACTGTGCCCATCCGACACGAAGATGTCGCCGTTGGGCGCGGTGATCACGTCACACGGCTCGTTGAGTTGCCCGGGTCCACTGCCCGGCTGTCCGGCCGTGCCAAGGCGCAAGAGCTCCTCGCCCTCAGAGCTGAACTTGATGACCTGGTGCCCCTTGGTCCCGGATTCGTTCCCCTGCGAGTCGGTGACCCAGACATTGCCAGCGTCATCAACGTGAAGTCCGTGCGGCAGCACGAATAACCCGGCGCCGAAGGCAGCCATGATCTCGCCAGTGTCCTTGTTGAACTTGAAGATCGGGTCGCGGTCAGAGTTCTCCTCGCAACCACCGGCCAGCGCCATACCACCACAGCGGTCGTAGGCCCAGACGTGACCATCCGGACCGATGTCGATGCCCGCGGTGGAGCCCCATTCACGGTCGTCGGGCAACTCGGCCCAATCCAAGATCACCTCTCCGGTCGGGTTCGGTAGCTGCCGGTCGACCCAATCGCTCGCGGCTCCGGTCTCGACCGTTTCCATCTCGGACGCGGGAGCCATCGACTCCCCGCCACAGCCGGCGAGACTGACCAGTAACGCCCCCACCAGCCCAAGGCCGGTTCGTTTCACCCAGTACGTGTTAATCATTACTGCCTCCACTCCCTCAGTCACGGATGTACTCCGCACACTTGGTACCCAGCACCCCTCAGCCCTCAAGGTGCACTTCGGCGATCGCGATTCCGCTCTCGCCAGCCACCGCATAGAAAAGGAACACGCGACCGTCGTCTTCTAGAATCGCCGGGTCGCGAAGCTGGTTGACGTGTCCGTAGGCAGTGCTCCGAACCGACGGCTCAAGCGTGGCATCGGCTCCTTCCCAGACCCGTTCCGGCCGCAGGACTTCCACCCCAGGTGTTTCCGACCAGCCGAGCCAATCACCGGACAGATCGATCGTACTCAACTTCACGTGTTCTGGCACATCGCCGACCTGCGTCCAGAAGACAAGCAGCGTATTTCCTCGGCGGAGCAGCGCCGAGTGGCGCATGCTGGCATTGAACAACCGAGGGCCCTCTTCAAAGTCCCCGAGCGGACTACGTGACCGGTAGAACTGACCCGGCATCGACATAGCGTAGGTGTAGCCCCCGTACGAGAACACCCGCATGTAGGTCCGGCCAAGTCGCTCCGGCCGCGCCGAAAAATCGATGCCATTGGTCGATGTGGCGACCCGTGAAACCTGACGACTCACGCCATCAAGCCCGTGAAAATACATGACGATTCGCCGGTTGGCCTCGTCGATGTGCACATCCGGCGATGCAATGTGCGGTGTGGTTGCTTCGGTCCGCACGTCGTGCGACATCACAGCAGCCCCACTTCTGGACCTCGCTGCCGTCAGTCGCGCAACTTCCTCGTCCGAAATGGCAGGAGGGTCGGTCAGGAACTGAGATTCGGCGATTTGGAGGCTCCCCGGTGGGTGAATCTTCCACGGACCAAGTAGATCGTCGGCATACGCCAACCGAATGTAGCGTCCCTTGTGGTCGGCGAAATAGAGGTAGTAGCGTCCGAGACGGTCCTCAACCCAGTCCGGCATCCGGACCACCGA
>DQEK01000308.1:3078-8723 GCA_003533545.1 Acidobacteriota bacterium
CGGTCCAGCAGCCGTTCGATGCGCACCGACTGCGCCGCCGCGCCGACGACGCTGACGAGCACGAATGCCGCCAGGGCAGCTCCGCACACGATCGTTCCTCTCTCGGTCACGCAATGCGCTCCAGTGGCAGCAGCATATGTGATCGGCGAACCCGAACCAACCCCGACCTCAACTGGACGCACCACCTGGCCATGCGTCCGTCAGTCCTGTCCGATTCTGCGTCAGGTGACCCGGCAAGGTCTCGCCGTCCGACCCCGCAAGTAGCTGGCACTCTCACCTTCCGCCCAAAGCCCCGGCGCCAGATTCTGACTGCAGTGCCCGTCGGTCCACACCAGACACACTATCGATAATCTTGGCGTAAGCGCGGGCAATCTGCTCCAAACCGACCGCCGGCACCCACTCCGGGGTGTCTTGCTCCGTATGTTTGATCTCGGGCGAGGTGATGACTTGAATCGAAGGCAGCTCGCGGGCGATCCGACTCATCTCCCCAGACGCCCCGGGATCCATGTCAGCGGTCACGCCGACGTTAAAACGGCCGAAGGCATCGAGTGCCGTCTCGAGCAGCAACGGACTCCCATTAACCCACCAGCGCATCGGCGACACGGCATTCATCATCCGAAGACGTCGCCCCCAGTACTTCGTTCGGACTGCCGCTACGTGTTCGAGGTTGATCGCAAGCACGGTATTGGCGAGCGCCGTTTCCCGATTGTCGTACAGCCACCGTGTACCCGGTCCACCATGGTGCCCGACGGACCCAAGAAACCGGAGGGTACGCGGGCGTTCGGACCGCGGAAATCCGGCATAGTGCTCGAGTAACCCGACCATGACCGCCAACCCGGACCCGTTGTCGAGTGACGCCTGAAAGTAGCCGTCCATGTGCGCCACGATCAGAACCTCCTCATCGCTCACACCGGGCAACGTGCCCCAGACACTCGCGGCCCGTAGCCCGTCACGCATCTCACTTTCCATGGTGTAGCGAACCGTGACCCGCTCGCCCCGTCCAAGCAGGTCCCGCAACCGCATTCCGTCCTCATAGCCAACGTTGAACCCAGGACGGTCACCGGTTCGCTGCCAGACCGCGAAGTTGTCGGAAATCCCGTAAACGATGCCGACGGCCGAAGCGCCGCGATCAAAGGCTCGCGCCAGGGTCCCTTCGTCGCGGATCGTGTGCCTCAGGGTTCCGGGGCGCGGGATGTCGTGAACGAGTACCGCCTTCCCCTCAACGTCCCGACCGATGTAGTCGGCGGCACTTCCGCCGCCCAGCCAGACCAGGTCGAACTCGATTCCTTCGGGTGAGGTCGAGACCGCTCCCTGCGGGGGCCTCGCCGACTCGAGCGTAAACTCCTCACCGTTACTTGCAAACGTCAAGTCCCACGCGATCGGTTCCCAGACCGGACTCAACTCGAACGGCTGCCGGTAAATGTCATCAAGACCGTACCGGCGGAAATAACCCTCGACCCAATCCTGGGTCGCTACATGGCCTGACGTACCGACGTTCCGCCCCCAAAAGACGGTGCCAGCGTCCCGGTCACCCAATGAGATGGCATCGACCTCCAGCAAGAGTTCTTTCAGCCGAGTGCCGTCCAGATCGGCGTAGCCCTCGTCTTCTGGCCGCAACGGAATGCGGATGAAGGCGTCATCACGGATGACGCCAGACGCGTCGAGCAAGGGTTGGCCTAACGGATTGGGCGGCTGTTGTGCCTGCAGGACGGCTCCCACAAGGCCGATGGCTAGAACGGACGCGAATCCGGACCCTCGTCCGGCTGGGCTCGAACGCATGGGTTCTCTCCTACTCCGGGTGGATACGCCGGCAGCGGCGCGTGAACCGCGCGCAGTATACCAGCGTCCCCCCGAGCTACAGCGGCGCGCAGGCCCCCGGGAACGTGCATGGACCCGTTCGCCTCCGATGCAACGACACCACCACTCGCCTAGTGGACGAAGGATCGATTTTGGGAGACACTCGGGGCCCGGTACGCTACGCCGGCAAGCTGGGCAGCCAGCCCGCAAGAGACTGGCACTGACAACATTCGAGACCTATCGTCGATGATTACTGAAAGCGCGCTCATCGCGATTGGCGGCCTGGTGGCCGTCGTGGCCCTCCTTTTCTTACTAATCACCCGGTTCAAGTGGCACGTGTTCGTCGCACTACTGGTGCCCATCGTGCTGTTCGCACTGATTCCCGGTATCAACCGACAGACATTCATCGACGCCTTTGAGCAGGGGTTCGGGCGCACGATTCAGGGTATTGCGGTCGTCATCGTACTCGGATCGATCCTCGCTGAAGCACTCAAACACACCGGCGGGATCGAACGCATCACCATTTCGATGATTCGGTGGGTCGGGGAAGCGAGAATGCCGCTGGCCCTCACCCTCAGCGGGTTCGTCATCGGACTAGCGATTTTCTCCGACGTCGGTTACCTCATCCTCAATCCCCTCGTGCACTCGGCCGCGATCAACAGCGGGCTGAATATGAGCGTCATGGCAACCGGCTTGGTCGGCGCAATGCAACTCACCCACGCCATGGTGCCGCCGACGCCGGGGCCGCTCGCCGCCGTCGCCTTGGTCGGTGCCGACATTGGCCAGATCATTCTGTACGGAGGTCTTGTCACGCTGGTCGCCTCCCTAGCAGGCTGGGGCTATGCTCAGATCGTCGGACCGCACATCGAGTCGCCCCCATCGCGGGAATTCGTTGGGCAGTCGTTTGTCGACCAAGGGAGAGAAAGCGAGCTTCCGTCGACGTGGCGAGCCTATGCGCCGATCCTCATTCCCCTAGCGCTCATCGCCGGACAGAGCGTCGCGGCATTCGCTCTGCCGGAGGAGCACCTAGTCAACGCCGCCATGCTCTATCTCGGTTGGCCGGTTGTGGCGCTAGGAATCGGCATTCTGCTGGCCTACAGGAACACACACGCGGACCAATCGAAAGTACGCAGCAGCGAGTGGATCGAAGAAGCGCTCAGAGCCTCAGCCATGATCATCATGGTGACGGGACTGGGGGGCGCACTCAGTCAGATCTTGCGCGAGACGCCGGCCGTGGATTTCATCGCGCAAGCGGTCGTGTCAACCGGGCTGCCGGCAATTTTCCTGCCGTTTGTTCTCGGAGTGGCGGGCAACATGATCACCGGGTCGACGACGGTCGGCGTAATCACCGCCGCCTCAGTCGCGGCGCCCATGATGGGCACGTTGGGATTAAGTCCCGAAGCCACGATGCTGGCCGGTGCCGCGGGATCCATGATCATCAAATACGTAAATTCAAGCTATTTTTGGGTGTGCGCCTCTCTATCCCGTATGTCGCTCAAGGCCGCACTCGTATCGTTCGGCGGCGTTACTCTGGTCAACGGCCTCACGGCGATGGTGATGGTCTATCTGCTCTGGAGCGTGGGAGCGATCTAAAGCCTTGAGACTGGTTCCACCGTATCGCAACGTCGGGTGTCCAACGTGGGGTGGCTGGCGCGCGTCTCCGATCTCGTATAGATTCCCCCTGGCATCGGCGGTTTCTGAGACAGACATCCAACTTTCTTTGCCTTTTCTCCGGGAGGGGTCATCGTGAGCAAGGCCGAACAACAATGGCGCGGGGACATCTCGCGACGGCAGGCGCTGGCGGGGCTAGGCACGTTTCTGGCGGCGTCGCCGTTGTTACACGCGCAGCGCGACCCGTGGCCGCTGGGTTCCCACCGACGGTTCATGAGTTTTGACGAAATACGAGACGTGTTCGACTTCGAGCCGCTGTTCCGCGCCAATGTTCCGCTCGCGATCTACGACTACACCGCGCACGGAACCGAATCGGAATTCACGCTGTATCGCAACCGCGACGCGTTCGACTGGGTGCAACTGATCGGAGGCGGCGGCGTTGATCCCAACACCGTGGATACATCGACCGAACTCTTCGGGCGCCCTATGCCCAGCCCGATCATGCTCGCACCGACATCCCGGCAGCGCGACCTCCACCCCGACGGCGAACTCGCCATGCACCGCGCGGCCACAACAACGTCGACCACGATGATCGTGAGCAACGCCTCCAGTTTCCCGTTCACTCGCATCGCCGAGGCGGCTGAGGGCCCACTGTGGTACCAGCTCTACGCTCGCAGTGACATCGAAGCCAACCGCCAGCCGCTGGCCGAGGGTCAGGAGGTCGGCGCGCAAACCATCATGGTCACCATCGACCAGCAAGCGTCCTACTATGAGCGTGACCTGCACGTCCGCCACACCGGCGGTTCGGTGCGCCGAGTCGCCCGCCGCACTCCAAACAACCCACCTAATCCCTACCGAGTCGGCGCGGGTCGACTCTGGTACGAATGGGAACTCTTCGACAAGCTGCGGCCGATGATCGAAGTTCCGATGCTGGCCAAGGGCATCTTGACCGGCGAAGGAGCGAAGTTGTGCCTCGACCACGGCGTAGAGGGCATCGTCGTCTCCAACCATGGTGGACGGGCGATCGACTACGGACCCTCGACCCTTGAGGTCCTCGAAGAGGTCGTCACCGCGGTGGACGGCCGCGTGCCGGTGCTAATCGACAGCGGGTTTCGGAGGGGCGCCGATGTCTTGAAGGCGCTGGCACTCGGCGCTGATGCAGTCTGTTTGGGACGCGCATCCCGGTGGGGCCTTGGCGCATTCGGCGAGCCGGGCGCGCAGAAGGTCATCGAGATCGTCAATGCCGAGTTGAAGCAGGCCATGGCGTCGGTCGGAGTCTCGTCTCTCGCCGAGATCGACCGTAGCATCGTGAAAACCAATTTCCCGTAACGGTCAGGCCGCAAATGACCTTTCTACAACCTGTTCGTGAACCGAATGTCTGCACGCCGCTGATCCTTGCCGCGATGTTCGGTCAAACAAGTCTGCGCACTTCCTAATCGAAATGATGTGAGCATATGCCCGAGGTGAGAGTGAGATGAAGGTCGATAGACGGGAATCGCTTCGACAGTTCGGCGAGTTCGTGACTCGGTCTCCCGCTGTCACTAGTCAGCCGAGCGCTGGGCCCACGGCCGACCGGGTAGCGCCGGTACTCGAACTGGTCAACGTGCCGGAATTTGAATCGATGGCCAAGCTCGTGTTGCCCCCGGCGCAGTATGACGCTGTCAGCGGCGGCCACCGACAGTCGTTCGACCGAATGACTTTCCGGCAGCGGCTAATGGTCTATGCCATGGACCTCGACCTGACCACTGAACTCTTCGGGCACCAGATGTTCGCACCGATCATCGTGGGCCCAGTGGCCAACCAGGGTGCCCTGCACCCGGAAGGTGAACTCGGCACCGCCCGCGGTGCGTCGGCCGCCAAGGCGGTAATGGTCGCCGCCCAGCAGTCGAGCTATCCGATTGACCAGATTGTCGCCGCAAGCACCGAACCTGTCTGGTTCCAACTCTATGCTGACGTTAGTACCGTGCTGGACGACGCCCGCCGCGCTGTCGACGCCGGTTGCAGAGCGCTGTGCCTGACCATCGGCGTGTCATCGGACCAGCGCCCGGTGCGTACCAACTGGGACGTCGTCGAGCAGGTGAGCCAAGCCGTGGATATTCCGCTGGTCGTCAAAGGCGTCATGAACGTTGACGACGCGCGGACAGCTGGCCAATCGGGTGCGCAGGGTGTTGTCGTTTCAAGCCACGGGGGACTCGTAGGGGGGGACAACACGCTGCCGATCGACGTCTTGCCAGCGG
>DQEK01000317.1:0-261 GCA_003533545.1 Acidobacteriota bacterium
GACGGGATCCGGGTGGGCCGAACGTTGCGCCGGCATCCGCAGATGGCGGACCAGTGGTACGCGAATCCTAGTTACGTGAACAGTCCGGAGCGGTCCCGGATGACTCCGCACGACCGTGAACTGTTAATCCTGCGCACCGGGTGGAACGCACAGGCGGTGTACGAGTGGGCGAAGCATGTGGGCAGTGTTGGGCGCGCCCGTGACCACGGGCTCGAACCCGAATGGATCGCGCAGGGGAAGGACGCGGTTGGCTGGAACGTG
>DQEK01000317.1:497-1842 GCA_003533545.1 Acidobacteriota bacterium
GAGTGGGCGAAGCATGTGGGCAGTGTCGGGCGCGCTCGTGACCACGGGCTTGAACCCGAGTGGATCGCGCAGGGGAAGGACGCCCGTGGCTGGAACGTGACCGAGCGTCGGCTCATCGACGCGGCTGACGAACTGTACCGCGATACGATCATTTCAGACGAGACGTGGGCCGCGTTGTCTGAGACCTACGACATGCATCAGATGATGAGCATCGCCGCCACCGTCGCGCGCTACCGCAAGGTGTCGATGACGTTGAATGCGTTGGGGGTCCAGCCGCTCCCGGACGACGAGCGGCTACCGGTGCTTGAAGGGTATTGATCGACAGCCCGCCTGCTGACGGGGGCATGGCGCCGTAGGCCGTCCAACTCTGAGGACGGGCCAAGACTAAATAAAAAGGGCCCCGGCCCTGTGTGGACCGGGACCCAAAGGGTTCTGCGTCGGTGGCGTTGGGTTCTCCCCGCTTGGGGATCCCCCGGGTGCTCGCTTCATAACCCGGTCGGGCTCAAAGCGGGACACCTTGCGCCACCATCACGCTGGAGGTCCCTACGAGGACGCCACCTCCGCAGAGCCACTGGTACAGTCGTCCACAGGATCACCTCCTTCGTGGGGCGTACAATGTGCGGCGGGTCCCAACCCACCCAGTCTCGGGGCCGCCCTGAACCCGCTCGAGACCGCCGCGTCGCTGCGCGGAACCATCAGCGACGTTCATCCTTGGCCATCTAGTGCCAGATGTCAATTGAGCCAGCGATGGGAACTAGACGTCGTAAGGAAACCACCAACCGGTCTCGCTGCTGGGTCCGGTGCTCTGGAGTGCGGGAATGACAGCGGCGTCGTACGTTCGCGCGAATTCCGATACAACGTGACCCGTGGTCAGGCGACCAAGTCTCACTTAGGCGCATGGCGCGAAGGGCCCACACCCACGTGGCGCGTGTCGTTTTGCGATACCAACAATCAGTTCCGACCGTGCGACCTGCTTGGGATTCGACAAGTCAGCATACAATGCGCGCGTGGTGTATCGCGACGAACGCGGCGTCGAGTACGACCCGGTGCCGTTCCCGACTCATGAAGTGACCGATGCGGTTGCCGTCGACGCCCGTCGCGTGCACCGGTCGGCTCCGCGCAGGACCACTCCACCCTATACCGGCAATGACGGTGCCGAGCTAGCCCAACAGCCACGTAGCCACCGTCGACGGTGGACCGACTGGCAGTGGCTCGCGTTTGAGGAACATCGGCGTTGCGTGCAGGAACTCTCGGCGAAGGACGAGCCGTTCGCCGCGGTCATGGTCGTGCGCCCGCACGACCCGGCGCCGCGCTGAATCGTCGGTCCGGACCCGCACGTTCTCTT
>DQEK01000317.1:2232-5378 GCA_003533545.1 Acidobacteriota bacterium
TTCCCTGACTCGTGGCAGGATTGGAGCGTGAGTACGGTCGACGCCCTGATCGTCGTCGCTTTCATTGTCTACGCTGTGAGTGTCGGTCTTCGGCACAGGCGGCAGGCGTCGAAAAATCTCGAGGAGTATTTTTTGGCCGGTCGGACTCTTTCCGGCTGGAAAGCTGGGCTCAGTATGGCGGCGACACAGTTCGCCGCCGATACGCCGCTGTTGGTTACCGGAATCGTAGCGGTCTCGGGGATTTTCGGGTTGTGGCAGTTCTGGATCTTCGCGGTTACCTTCCTGCTAATGGGGTTTGTGCTGGCCGGCGCATGGCGTCGCGCTGGCGTGGTGACGGATGCCGAGCTGACCGAGGTGCGCTACGGCGGCGCCCCCGCGGCGGTGCTACGCGGCGTGAAGGCGTTCTACCTCGGCACCATCATCAACTGCGTCTCGTTGGGGTGGGTGCTGTTTGCCGCCGCCAAGATCGCCGAGCCGTTTTTGCTCTGGGACGTTTGGCTGCCCCCGGGTCTCTTCGACCCACTGATCAGCGTGGTGGAGTGGGTGGGTCTACCACTCAGCATCGGGGATGTTAACGACCCGGGTGTTTGGATCAAGACGGCCAACAACTTTATCTCCCTCGTGGTGATCCTGGCCGTCACGGGGCTCTATTCCGCGACGGGTGGACTTCGTAGTGTGGTTGCCACCGACGTGGTGCAGATCGGCATCATGTTCGCCGGCACGCTCGCGTTCACGACCATCGTTGTTTCTGAGACCGGCGGACTCGGCGCGATGACCGATCGCGTGTACGACATGTTCGCCACCGGCGGTCCGGGGGGTATCACGCCGAACGAGCTCTTGGCCTTCACGCCAGGTCACGGGAAAGACGTGACCTTGACGCTGCTCTCGCTGCTCGGACTTCTCTGGGTGATTAACTCGGTTTCAGACGGTTCCGGCTACCTGGCGCAGCGATCGATGGCCTGCCGATCGGACCACGACGCCAAGACCGCAGCGGTGGTGTTCACGTTCACGCAGGTTGTCGTGCGGAGTTTGCTCTGGCTGCCGTTGGGTATTGGCTTGCTTCTCCTGTTCCCTCCTGACCCGGCACTTCCGGTAGAACTACTACAGGGCGACCGTGAAGCGACCTATATCCGCGGCATGAGCGAGCTGTTGCCACCTGGTTTGCTGGGCCTGATGTTGACTGGCATGCTGGCGGCGCTCGCCTCGACCGTCGACACCCACCTGAACTGGGGCGCCTCGTACTGGACCAACGACTTGTACAAGCGATTTGTCTGTCAAGCGTGGCTCAAGAGGGAGCCGAGCGGGCGCACGCTCGTCTGGGTGGCGCGTGGGTCGAATCTGGTCATTCTCCTGATTGCGCTAATGATCATGACCCAGCTGACGTCAATCAACCAAGCGTGGCAGATCAACCTGCTGTTTGGCGCTGGACTGGGAGTTGTGCAGGTTCTGCGCTGGCTCTGGTGGCGGATGAATGCCTGGGCCGAGATTGCCGCGATGGTTGTGTCGGCGGCGGTCGCACCGATCCTGCTCTCCGCGTTCGGGGACGAGCAGCAGGCTCTTCGGTTGCTGCTAATAGCTGCCGCGTCAACTGCCGCCGCGCTGCTTGCGGTTTGGATCAAGGGGCCAGAAGATCGGGCCGGCCTCACCGAGTTTTACCGGCGGGTGCGTCCCGTCGGCTTCTGGGGCCCGATTGCCGTTGAGCTTGGTGAAACCGTGGAGGCGAGTGCCGGGCCCAGGCGTTTGGGGCGCGCGCTGGGGGCCATGGCGCTGTGTTCTGTTACGGTCTTCTGTCTGCTGATTGGAATTGGCACCTGGCTGGTGGGCAGCCCCTTCCCCGATTGGTTGCCGTCCCGAGCGGTCTGGGTTGGCACCCTGTTGCTGGTCGCCGTCGCTTGTTGTCCGCTGTGGTACCGCCTAGGATTCGGCGGGGGGTTGGGGAGCAAGGTCCTGACTGACTGAGGGCCGCTCGTGCGTGCTACGGGGTCACTGTTACTGTCACATCGTCGACGGCCGCGAGGCCCCCGTCGTGGGCCTGTACCCGAACCACGTAAGTACCGGGCGTGGCAAACGTTGCCTGCGTCTCCCAGCGTCCGCTCTCAGGGGGTTCGGGCGTCGACCAGCCTGGCGACCAGGGCGAATCCCGACCGACGCGTGTGTCCTCCCAGACGGCAATCTGTGGAGGCTCAAATGTGACCGACCCTACTCCTCGGTAAACGAACCACGACGCCCGTAACCCGGTCGCTGTGTCGGTGGTGATGCGACCGGGACGTCTCGGGTTGGTCGGCGCTAGCGGTCTGGCGCGAGGGACGCCGTCGTCGCTCACGGTTACAGCGAGCGCGACCGGCTGACCGACACGGACGGTGCGCGTCCGAGTGCCCTCAATGGCAAGCGTAGGTCCCTTATTAATCATGGTTTCCGGGGTGCCACCCCCGGGACCACCCGCACCGAAGTTGGCCTGGATCACCAGGTCGTCGATGAAATAATCACGCTTCAGCGTGGCATAGGCACGCTGTGTTTGTCCGTTGCTGGTCAGAGACCAAACAAGCTCCTTGTCCCCGAAATCGGCCGGAACCTGAATTCGGAAGACGAACCGATTCCGGCGTGGAAAGAAGTGCGTCGGTTGTCCCTGATCGGGGCCTCCGGGCTCAATCACGTTGCCCGACCCGATGGGAACGTCGATCTCCTCTTCCCAGTTCCGATTCATGTAGCCGAACACCAAGTTGAAAGAACCGTCGGGGTTTTGTTCCCAACCTTCGTAGGCTGGCGAGATTGTCTGGCCGGTTGCGAACGATTGCTGCGCGGCGCTGCCCTGTAACGAGAACATCCACACGGTCACCCCGAGCAGGACCATCCCGTAGGCACGACCGGCGCGTCGTCGATTGGTCATCATTGATACCTCAGTCCTAGAATTACTGACCACCCCCGGCGTTCGCCGGAGCATCAGAGGCACCACAGACAAGGCAGCCGATGTCGATCCCACCGGTGGCTAACCGCCGCTCCCGCGCGGCGACCTCGGACGCGAACTCTTCGTCATCCATATAGATCGCCTGCAGCAAGTTGATGAACATGTTGTCGACGGAGCGATGTCCGGACCCGGACCAGTTGCGTGGGTCTGCCACGTTCGGGTTGGTCAACGTGTTGTTGAA
>DQEK01000317.1:5770-6015 GCA_003533545.1 Acidobacteriota bacterium
TAGACGCGCACCCAGTTGTGATCGTACCCCGAACAATTCAACGTTTGGACAGTGGTGCCCCAGACCGCCTCGAGACACATGCGCACGCCAGGGGCATGCATATGTGGCTCGTAGACGCTGACCTTTGTGTTCTCCGATAGCGTGAAGTACGCGTCCATCCGCTGGTTGTCCTCCATGGGGAGGATGTCGATGTCCGGACCATTGCCAAAGAAGAGAAATTCCATTTCCTTGGTCGGTTCGTAGTC
>DQEK01000317.1:6418-10039 GCA_003533545.1 Acidobacteriota bacterium
TGGGTCGACGGAAAGATGAGTGTCGACCCTGCCCTCAGCATCACTCCAGCAGCCTCGTCGAAGACGTCGGCGTTTCGTCCGACCTCGTGGACAGGCCATGTAAACACGTCACGCGGACCACCGTCTGGCGCCATGGTTGTGAGGGCTGAGTGGTGGACAATGAACAACCCGCCGACAGTGTCTGACTTGACACCCCGGTCCAGGTTGTTTCGTTCCTTGTACTCGATCGCGGCTACGTAACGGTCTTCGGTTAGTCCGGAATCGGCTTGGCCAATCATGCCCCACCAGTCTGGCGCAGTGCCCTTCATCTCCATAGGTGGGGAGGACACGATGAGATCGGGTTGGCCAATCTCCCATTCATCCACGTCGATGAAAGCGGGTGGTTCCGGCATGTCGGCCGGGTTTCCGCGCGGTGCCCCCGCGTCGGCCCAAGCGGCGATGGCCGCGATTTCGGCATCGCTCAGCGACCAGTCGTCCTTGAACTGCTGAATGCCGATGTCTTTTTCGATGTACCAAGGCGGCATGACGCCCATCCGATTGCGTAACCCGGTTCGTTGCTTAATGGAGCGCGCCCAGGGCCGCACCTCGTCGTAGGTGATGAGTGACATTGGCGCCAACGAGTTGGGTCGGTGGCACTTCTGGCAACTCCGCTGCAAGATCGGCGCGATGTCCTTCGTGAACGTCACGTCGTCGTGGGCAGCAGGCTGGGCAACCGCTGCGCGGGGTGCTGACGCCAAGCTCAGCGCGAGGACAACGACCGAACTAACACCAGTTTGCATGGTCATGAAGACGCTCCTCATCGAAACTCAGATCCACCCAGATCCTAGTTCGCTATGCCAGCTGTTCGCAACCCTTCTCCCGCGGGGGAGTTCTCGGTTGACGGGTGGTATCTCGGAACGACGAACCGCCGAATGCTGTGCTGTTAGCTACTGTTCCCGCCCGCTACCGCGACAGCAGGTAGGTCATCTTGACGGCGAGCTGCCGGTTCTGGACCCAGGGGACATTACCAACGTGGCGTAATGCCGGGTCAAGGGTGAGGAAATCATCCTGGCGCAGTTCGTCGTACGCGATGTAGATGTCGCTCCCCGGACGGTAGATCCAGTTGAAGCGCACGCTCGTGCTGATCGAGTCGGTTGTGGAGTTGTATTGGGTCAACGAGCGGAGCGTAATTCTCGGAGACAGCGCGAGGTCGAAGGTCGCGGAGGCGAGATCGGCGACAAACGCGCCTCCTGGCAACGTGACGTCGCTGCGGCGGAAGCTCGCCTGCGCGGCGATTCGGTTGGTGGCCCGCCAAGTGATCCCGGCGCGCCAGTCGACCCGGGTCCCTCCGAAGAATCCTTGTGGCGCGTAGCGCACGTTACCAGAGACACGGCGTGACGGATCACTCCGGTAGCTCACACTGGGGCTCCAAAACCGGTAGGTGCCGGCAGGAATCGTGACGTCACTCGCGACCTGGAATGGCACGTCGAGCTGTTCGAACTCCTCGTTGGTGATGACGGTGAGGCGCGATCCGTTCTCGAACTGGGCGCCGATCATGTAGTGGATTCGTCGGCTTAACAGCCGGTTGGACTGGTCGGTAATGTACTCGATGGTCATCATCGGGTTCATCGACCGAATGCCCCATCTCCCGGGACGGGGGTTCCACTCTGCGTGCAGTTCCGACCGGCGGATACCGATACGCGGCACGAAGCCGACTTCCGCGTTGAAGTGGTCTTGGATGTCGGTGTAATCACTGTAGATGCGGGCCGATGGACTCTGCCACATCAGCATCACGTGCCCCATCATGTCGTCGTGTGCGACCTGAGGTGATTCGGTCTTGGCGACGAACCCGGTGACCGACAAAAACGGGTGCGGCGTGAGCGACGTGTCGACCGCGAACGTTCGGTTGAAGTGCGTGTCGCCGACCGCCTCCTTGTTGATGATGATGCCGCCGATTTTCGAGCGCGCGAAAATGTCGCGGCTGTAGCGGGCGACGAAAAAGTTCTCGCCTGGCCGGGCCCCGACTTGTTGGGTCTGGATGTTCATGACGGCGATGTTGTGCCGCTGCACTTTACCGGTCAGCCGGGTGCCACCGATGATCGGTACCGGTTGGCCACCCGCTAGCCCAATCCGGCGCGTGAAGAACAGGTCCGCCAGGCGCCCCCAGGGATACTGCGATTTGACGTTGAACATGCCCGCATTTTCGAGAAAAAAATCCCGTTTTTCTGGAAAGAACAGCGGAAAACGCGTCAGATTGACTTGTTGCTCGTCTACTTCCACTTGGGCGAAGTCGGTGTTCAGCGTGACGTCAAGGTTGAGCCCTGCGGCGATGCCGTATTTCACGTCGAGGCCCACATCGTTCAAACCGGACCCTTCGAAGAAAGCTGACGTGTTGCGGTCTTGCCGCCCCGCGGCCAGCGCATACGGGGTAATGCGCAGGTCCAGCCCGCGGTCCACGCCAGTGAGCCCGGTCATCGTCCCAGCCAGACTGACACGGGTCAGGTTGTAGCCCTTCGGAATTGGGGCCCAGAACACCTGCTCGTTCTTGCGGCGGATGTTCCGCATGAAGTTGACGCCCCACACCTGCCGATCGTTTTCAGGAAACCGCATCGTCACCATCGGGATCGCAATCTCGGCAACCCAGCCCTGATCGGTGCGTTGTGTGGCGACGTCCCACACGCCATCCCAGTCGACGTTGACGTTCGAATTGCTCGAGTTGGAACTGCTGTAACTTCCTTCACCCTCTTCGGCAATTTGCTGCTCTAGCTTCGCGCCGAGCGGGCTGGTGACGAACATGTAGCCGGAGCGTGAATCGTTGAACGTGTCGAGGATGATCTGGAAGTTGTCTTCGTCCAGGAGCTGAGGTGAATCACGGCGCATCTCGGTTGAAATGACGCCAGTTGGAGTCGAGTCGTGGGCCTCTACCCCGACGTACAACGCTTCGGCGTCATACATCAGACGCACGACCGTGCGTTCGGTCGCGGGGTTTCCTTCCAACGGTTCTTGCTGAACAAAGTCATCAATAACCGCCGCGTTCTGCCACGCTACTTCATTAAGCACGCCATCGAGCTGGGGCTGCTGTGCTGTCCGGGTGGGTTCAACGGTGTAGCGCTCGCTGGGGGCCAATGGCTGGTTATCCTGGCCAGCTGTGAGCGTCGGGGTCGTATCGGCACGGGGCGGCTTGCCGTCTCCCGTCTCTTGGGCCGGCACCGAATCGGGCAGCAGGCTGAGGCTCACTGTCAGCACCGCAAGGCGGATTCCCAGGAGCCAACCGGGCCACGTGCGCGACATAAATGATTTCTGGTGGCTTGGATGGGGTCAGAACCGGAACAGCCGATTGAACTTGACGACGAAGGCGCGATTTTCCAGTTGGGGAAAGCGCCCCGGGGTCAACGTGTCGCGCTGCTCGTTGTAGACGACGAACAACTCACTGCCCGGCCGATATTCCCAGCGCAGCCGGATGTTGCTGCTGACCGCGTCATTACTCGTGTTGTACTGCACCAACGCGCTCACAAACATCGTGGGGCTAAAGGTGTAGGTGGTGCGGGTGGTCACGAGTTGGCTGGTGAACGCCCCTTGTGGCAGCTCAACCCGGTTGATGGATAGGCCCGGTTCGAGGGAGAACTGAGGCGTTATCTCGAC
>DQEK01000458.1 GCA_003533545.1 Acidobacteriota bacterium
TGTGTCTGGAGGCTGAGAACCTCTCGGATTCGACCGATTGGCTTGCAACGGCCAAGCGAATCGAAGAACTCCAGGCGGAGTGGAAGCGGATTGGCCAAGCCGCGCCTAAACCGGAACGTGAGGTCTGGAACCGTTTTCGTGCGGCAAGCGGGCAGTTCTTTAGGCGTCGACGAGCGGACCTGGTCGAACGCAAGCAGATTTGGGCCAAGAACGCCGCCTTGAAGGAAACGCTGTGCCAGCAAGCCGAGGCGCTGTCCGAGGAGCTGGACCTGCCGTCTGCGAAAGGAACCGTTCGGCGGTTGCAAGCCGAGTGGAAGGCGATAGGACCTGTTCGACGCAACCGGTCCGAGACGTTATGGGCACGGTTCCGGTCTGCCTGCGATCAGGTGTACACGCGAGCGGAGAAAGCGACGGAGGCCGAGTTCGCTGACAAGATAGCCGCTCGTGCCGCCCTCTGTGAGCGCCTTGAAGCGCTGGCGCCGGAGTCCGAGGCGGGGGACCCGCCCGCCGGTCTCGGTGATTTGGTGGCTGCGACGCGGAGCGAATGGCGCCAGTTACCGCGGGTGCCGCAGTCGCAGGATCGGAGTCTCTCGGCACGGTTCGAGGTGGCCTTGGCCCGCGTTGTCGAGCAACACCCCGACGTCTTCAGCGGCACGGATCTTGATCCACAGCGAAATCTTCACGCGCTTGAGCGATTGTGCGGACGGGTTGAGGCGCTGGTTGCTGCGACTACCCCCGAGGTCGCCGACGAGCGGTCTCCAGCAGAGTTGTTGGCCGCCCAGCTTCGAGAGGCGCTGGCGAGTAACACGATGGGGGCTAAAGCCGACCTGGATGCGAAGCGCCGTGCGGATGCCGACGAGGTCAAGCGGTTGCAATCTGAGCGTAATGCGCTCGGTGTCGTTCCTGGGGAGACGGGTCGACAGCTGTCTGACCGCTTTCGCGCTGCGTGTGAGCGATTCTTTCGAGATTATCCCGAGGTGGCCGAGCGAACGTCGAGCCCTCGTGGTGGTGGCGGATCGAAGCGGCGGCGTCGCCGGTCGTACTCGGACTCCGGTTCACCTAATAACGCATGACTGAGATTTCTTGTTCCGCGCGCTCGCTTGGGCCGGGGCACACCGCCAGCTGTCGAGCGCACGCGTGTCCCGTTGACAGAAAATGCTCTCCGGTTCACAGTGACAATGTGACGAATGCGGTCGCTCTCTTCCACCTTGCGCTGGCCGTCGGCGCGCTCGCGCTGGTCTCTGGGTGCGCGTCAGAGGTAGTCCGTGCCCCGATGTCGATTCAGGGCAACGTGGAGGTGCTCGCCTCGGATGCGTTTGGGGGACGGTTGACGGGGAGCCAGGGCATTCAGCAGGCAGCCCAGCACATCATTGGACAGCTCGAATTGTTCGGAGCCGAACCGCTACCGGGGAGTGAGGGTTATCGGTTGCCGTTCGAGTATACCGGTAGCACGACTGATGGTGGGACTACGCTGCGAGTCCACCGTGAGGAAGAGAGACCAGAGCTCGAGGGTGCTGTTCGGGCGCTTTCGTTTTCAGAGTCTGGCGCAGTCAGTGGTTCGCTTGTCTTTGTTGGCTACGGCCTCGTTGTTCCGGAGACCGACGGTTTTAGCTACGATAGTTACGCCACGGTCGATGTGACCGACAAAATCGTCGTGGCGCTTCGATATTCTCCGGAGGACGCTGATCGGGAGTTACGGTCTGTCTTCTCACGGTATTCCTCGCTGCGATTCAAGGCGCAGGCCGCCAGGCAGCGCGGTGCCGCAGGGTTGATCATCGTCACCGGCCCTCGTTCGCCCAACGCCGGTGCTTTGGTACCGATGACCGCTGATACCGCCGCCGCGGATTCCGGGATCGCAGCGGTCAGCGTCGATGTTGCTCTGGCTGATCGCCTCTTTGCGTTGGCGCCGGATAAGACGCTCGAGGAGGCGCAGCTTGAACTCGACTCTGGAAATCCGCACGTCACCGGTTTTGAGATTCCGGTTGAGGTCACACTCGACGTGCAGGTAGTACGTGAACAGGAGAGAGGCTACAACGTCGTGGCCTATCTGCCCCCGACCACTGCTGCGGTGGCCGACAAGCCCTACGTGGTGCTGGGTGCCCACTACGACCACCTCGGACATGGGGAGGACGGTAGCTCCTTAGCCAAGCCGGAGGAGGTGGGGGATGTGCACAACGGGGCTGACGACAATGCTTCCGGTGTTTCAGCGGTACTGTCGGCGGGTGCCGAGTTGGCCTCGCAGGAGCGGGCTAGAGGGGTGGTCTTGGCGTTCTGGTCAGGCGAGGAGCTCGGTCTGTTGGGGTCGGGTGACTTTGTTGACAGTGCGCCGGTGCCAATGGACCAGATTGCAGCCTACGTGAATTTCGACATGGTCGGGCGGCTGCGAGACAACGAGCTGAGCGTTCAAGCGCTCGGCAGTAGTAGCGTCTGGTCGGATTTAGTGGAGGAGGTTAACGCGTCGTTCGGTTTCGAATTGCAGCGTGTGACCGACCCATACTTGCCAACCGACGTGATGAGCTTCAATCTCGCCGAGGTCCCCAGTCTTGCGTTGTTTACGGGTAGTCATGAGGACTATCACCGGCCGACGGACGACGCGGAAACAGTCGACTATCAGGGCCTTGAGCGCATTGCACGCTACGGTGCTGCGGTCGCGACTCACCTAGTTGGTGAACCTGAGCCACCTGATTTCATCCGTGTGGAGCGGACCGGCCAAGCGGGTGGGCAAATGCAGATCAGGCTCTATACCGGGACCATTCCCGACTATGCGTCTGAGGTGGACGGGCTGTTGCTCTCGGGCGTGATGGGCGGTGGACCGGCCGAAAAGGCAGGGCTGCGCGAGGGCGACATCATCGTCGAGCTGGCGGGACAGTCGGTCACCAACATCTACGACTACACGTTTGCATTGGACCTGCTCAAGGTGGGCGAGCCTGCGGCGGTCGCTTTCACACGCGACGGCGAGCGGGTTGAGACAGTGCTCGTGCCCGAAGCCAGGCAGTAGGACGACGCGGTCCCGATCGGATTACCAGTTCCGCCAGTAGGCGCATGTTGATGCAGTCCGCAGCGCCGATCTGTTTCTTCTCACTTGCTAATCGCGTGGGCCGTAGCGCCGGCTGAAACCGTTTCGGCTGTTCGTGACGGTAAACGAACCATCTCGGCGCGCGGCAATGTGAATCCAGTTGCTGCTCTCTAGGTGGACGGCTTCGTCATCGTCGACCGATGCGAAGTCCTGTAGGTTGGCGATGAATCGCTCATTCATGTTGGCGTCGCCGACTGGTACGGCGTAGTGGTTTTGCCAGAGGTCTTCGAGGCTATCGATGGTGTTGAGTGTCGCGAAGGTCTGTGGCCCACCACCTTTCCGGGGGCCGTTGTTCATGACTGCCGCTCGAGGCTGTAGCGCCTCTACGAGTGCCGGCGATCCGGAAGTGTCCGAACCATGGTGAGACACCAGGTAGAGGTCGACCGCCCCAATCTTGTTGTCGGGGCACATCAGGGGATGCTCCTTGTTCCATGTGAGGTCGCCCATGATGACAGTGCGGAACTGGCCGAATCCGATGAAGGCGCTCACGGACCGCTGGTCCTCGGCATCGCCGTAGCGGCTCAGGATGTCCGCGCCGTGAAACGTAAACCCTTCGCAGGCAGGATTGGGTTGTCCAGCACCAGCGAGGGGGGATGTGAGTACTGCTCCATCGGACGCGATGATGCGCACGTCGAGTCCAGTGACCGGCACGGAGTCACCCGGTCGCACGGTGTGGTGTGTTCCGTCGCCGCGCAAGGTCACGTACCGTTCGAAGGCCGCTCGTGGTCGCTCGCCCTCATCCACGGTCACGCCGTGGTCGAGATAGTTCCTGATGGGCAAGCGTTCGGCGAGTTGATGGGCGCCGCCCATGTGGTCGGTGTGGAAATGGGTTACTACTAGGTGGTCGATCCGCGTGATACCGGCGTCCTTCGCCGCCGCCACGATCCGGTTGGCATCGCGCCCGTCGAATCCGGGCCACCCGGTGTCAACTAACAGAGATTCGCCAGAAGGTGCCACGAACAGGGTGGCTTCCCCACCCTCGACGTCGATGACGTAGATGTCGAGGGTGTCACTGTCACGGTTTTGCGCGTGCGGTGTCGGCGTTATCAAGAAGAGGCACATCAGGGCGACAGAGATTGTTCGCATGCAACCCTCCGAGCAGAGAATACCTATTCGAATCCACGGCGGTCCGCCGCAGGGCCAAGCCCTGGCATCGTGGTGCCTGAAACGGCCGGCACCCAGTTCAGGCCGTCCCATCGACGCTCGCCTCTTTCGTAACTTGCGAATTCACTCTGTAGGTCGCCGACTGCCAGCCGAGCCGGTCACCTTACTGCTTCTTACCGGTTCCGCTCACAGTTCTTCGACCGCCACCGAACTCCTGGGTCGCTAAGATCATGTCACCGTCCAGCGTCAGAGTCAGGACGACATCGATCGTGCCGCGCCGGCCGCCTCGTTCAAAGCTGAGCACGAGCCGGCCACCGTTCGTAGTGATGTCCGTGACGTCGATACCTCCGCCGCGGCCACCCTCGATTCTGGCCGCCAGCTTGCCGTCCTCATCCCGGATCGTGACGTTTTGGTCCCGCGTGCCGCCACGGGGCGACGCCATGCTGATGACCCACGCTCCTATAAAGGCGCGTGCCTCAGAGGCATTGAGCGTGGAGGGTTGGGCGATCGCGCTCGACCCGACCAGCAGAAACACGCTCAGCAGCGTCGCTGTTGTGAACCCAGGTGGCTTCATCATCTTCTCACTCCTTTCGCGACCCGGTGGCTCGCGAAGGACCTTTTCGATGGCGTCATAGGAACGTTTCACGGCGCTCTTCGTACCCACATGTCAGCTTGCACTTTGCTTGCGCCGGGCGAGCCTCCGGCAACGTAGAACCTATCGTTGATGATGGCCGCGGCGGGAGAGGAAAGTGGCATGGGTAGCGTCCCGACCACCTCCCACTGTTCTCCGAGGGACAGCGCGAGGATGTCTCCATCCACCTGTTTTGTTTCGCCGGGCTTCGTGGTGTGACCTCCCGCCATGTAAATCCGGCCGCCGTGGACGAATGTTCCGCCCTCGGCATGCGAGTGCCCCTTCGGCAAGGGAGGCCCCGCGGTCCAGGTATCTGTGTTGGGGTCGTAGATGTCCACCCGGGCCTGGTCGAGTTGCTCGCTATCGTGGTGAAACTGTCCGCCGATCGCGTAAATTTTTCCATCGAATGTTACGCACGAGAACTGATTCCGTGGCTGTGGCATAGGAGCGACAGTTGTCCACTGTGCGTTACCCCTGGCCCATTCGTCCAGGTCGAGCACCCAATGGTCGGAGGCATCCGTGTCGCGATCCGCTTTGACACCCCCCATGTAGTGGAGCTTCCGCCCGACGAGTGCGAGGCCGCCGCCTCCCCGTGTGTCGGGGAGCAAGGGTGCCGCGGTGTACCGGTCGCCGTCGATGTCGTAGTTCCAGACCTCAGCGATGGTGTGCCCTTTGTAGCCATCCTTGTAGCCGCCGGCAAACCAGACCGTCCGACCGTCGAGCACCATATTCATGTGGGTAATCGCACTGGGTAGGTCCTGAATCTGAGACCAGCTGTTCTCCCTGGGGTCGTACACATGGGACAGTTTGCTGGACCTGACTCCCTCGGTATAACCCCCGAAGAAGTAGAGCTTGTCGTCTAGCACGACGGTGCCAGCCTCCCATTTTTCCACTGGCATATCCGGGAGCTTCTCCCAGTCGTCCTGAGCGCCGGCAGTCCGTGGACCCAAGAGTCCAACGGCCAGGATCACGGTGGCCACGAGCGCCACCGAGAGTCTGCTTCGGCGTCTGTTGTCAGTTAATGCGGCGGCTGCCCTCATTGGCGCATTTCCCTTCCCGAATCATGATGTGTCGTTCTCCGCCAGATCATACGCTTTCCAGTCCACTAGGCGGGGAGGAGGCTCTCTTACTCAGCGTCCAAGGCCTGGTCTGTCGCGCAGTCGTGTGATTCCCAGCCAAATCCGGGGTTGAACTCTTTGCCACTGATTGGCGCACCGGTCGGAAGATGTCTACGGCACGGTATACTCGTCCCCTCGTTTTCTATGACAGGTTGGAGGCGTTGATGGCCCTGGAAAG
>DQEK01000131.1:0-1148 GCA_003533545.1 Acidobacteriota bacterium
GATCAGGGGAATACGGTACTGGTGGTCGAGCATGACGCCGACGCTATCCGAATGGCCGACGTGATCGTCGACCTCGGCCTTGGGGCGGGCGAGCGGGGAGGACGTGTCGTTTACGCTGGGTCGTTCGACAGCCTGCTCAAGGAGCCCCAATCGTTGACCGCTAAGTATATGAGAGGTGATTTATGCATCCCGTTACCCACGAGACGAGAGAAGCACGCGCCACTCGGGCTTCGCGTGATTGGAGCGAGACAGCACAATCTTCGGAACATCGACGTCGAAGTACCACTGAACACCTTAACCTGCGTCACCGGTGTCAGTGGTTCGGGAAAATCCACTCTCGTGAACGACATCATCTACGCCGCTGTTAAGCGGGCGAAGGGCGGCTGGGACAAGCCGGTCGGAGAACACGATCGGCTTGAGGGGGTGGAGTTGGTCAACGACGTTACGTTGGTAGATCAGGCCCCTATTGGGCGCACTCCTAGGTCGAATCCGATCACGTACCTCAAGGCGTTTGATCCGATCCGTGAGTTGTTCTCTAAGACGAAAGATGCGCAGGCGAACGGCTTTACGGCTAGTCACTTTTCGTTCAACGTCCGGGGTGGTCGCTGCGACGACTGCGAGGGGGAGGGCGTCGTCAAGGTTGAGATGCAGTTCTTGGCTGACGTGTATGTCCCATGTGACCAGTGCGACGGCCGCCGTTTCAAGCAACAGGTGCTCGATGTGCGGTTTCGAGGGGCCACTATTAACGATGTGCTGCACATGACGGTTCGGGAGGCGCTGTCGTTTTTCAGCGCGTCGCCCAAGGTGGTGCGCCGGTTGCGCGTGCTCGATGAAATTGGTCTTGGATATCTTCGGTTGGGCCAAGCTGCTACGACACTGTCTGGAGGTGAGGCTCAACGGATCAAAATAGCGTCGCATCTCTCGTCGCGCAAAACCGACCGAACACTTTACATCCTTGACGAGCCTACTACCGGGCTCCATTTCGACGACATCGCGAAGCTGCTAGCTGCTTTCCGGAAGCTGTTGTTAGCTGGCAATAGCCTTTTGGTTATCGAGCACAACCTCGACGTGATCAAGACGGCTGACTGGGTCATCGACTTGGGACCGGAGGGCGGCGCTGCCGGTGGGCAGATTGTGGCGGTAGGGAC
>DQEK01000131.1:1549-2797 GCA_003533545.1 Acidobacteriota bacterium
CTGGTTCGCAGGCCTACGTAGAGCAGCGAACCTGAGGCGCTCTGTTGGTAGCTCTGTGCCCCTATGGTACGATTTCAACGCTTGTCGGCGCCCCTGCAGTCATAACCCAGAACAAAAGATTCTTATTTATGAATTCCATCCAAGCTACACGCCTTCGAAAAGGTAATTTGGTCAAGATGAACAATGAGTTGTACCGGGTGCTTGATGTGACTCATCTAACTCCTGGCAAAGGCAAGGCGTTCGTCCAATCTCGTATGCGGCACGTCAAGGCCGGCACTCAGCTTGACCACAAGTTTCGATCAGTCGATGTCGTCGAACGTGCGGTACTGGATGACCGGGAGATGCAGTTTACGTATCGGGACGGAGAGACGTTTCATTTCATGGACCTTGAGACGTACGATCAGCTTGAGATGACGGCGGACACATTGGGTGATTCCGTGCATTACTTGCTGCCAGAGGCGACCATTAAGGTCTCGATGTTCGAGGGTGAGGCAGTAGGCCTGGACCTGCCGTCGAGCGTTGACCTCTCCGTCACGGAAACAGCTCCAGCCATTAAAGGAGCTACTGCCAACGCCCAACTCAAGCCGGCCACGCTAGAGACGGGTCTCGTGGTCCACGTGCCCCCCTTCATTAGCGATGGAGATATTGTCCGCGTTAGCACTGAGACTGGGGAATATCAGTCACGGGCATAGGACTGAGTCCGCTGGTGGTGGACATTGATTCGTGGCTGTTGACGCCCTGCAGCGTTTGTTCTTTGACAGCATTCTTCCGAATGCGCTGTTGCTCCTTGGTGCCGGGTTTCTTCTCGCCAACCTTCGCCTTTTGGCTCGCTTTATCCAATTTTGGCGTTTGAAGTCTACGGCGCAGCTGACCTGGCCTCGCCGGCGTCAGCGCTCCTATGGCATTTCACTTGGTTTCGGTCTCGTATTCGGGTTGCTAGTGCTCGTCAAGGTCGCTTTCCAAGGACGTCCTCCGGCGGACGCGTTCGGTGAGGGGATGATGTTTGTCTACTACGCCTACGCGTTTCCACTCAGCCTGAGGATCGGTCACGGGTTTTACGACGGTGGTGTCTGGTCGAACACGGGCTTTATGCCGTACGACCAAATCGGGGGGCTTTCCTGGCAAGAAGGAAGAGAGCTGACCCTTGTTCTAATCCATCGCACCCGCAAACGGATGCGACGACTGGAGTTGCCCCAAGAGCACTACGGGGAGGTGCGTCGATTGCTTCGCGACAAGATCGCTGGGCGC
>DQEK01000272.1:0-1478 GCA_003533545.1 Acidobacteriota bacterium
GCCTCGGTGTGCGGAAGTGCTGTTGAAAACGGCGGCGGAGAGTCTCGATATTCCAGTTGTCGCGAAACGTAGCGCGAACCTAACCAGGCCCCATCGAGGGTTTGAGCCGTGTCACTACTGCGGGGAATGTGGAAGTGGCTGCGGGACGTCGTCGTTTTTTACCTCCAGTGAGCATTTGATTCCATTCGCGCTCGAAACTGGGAATCTGGAGATCCGATCGAACGCGGTCGTCTCAAGGATATTGGTTGACGGTGAGGGCAAGGCCAACGCCGTCCAATATTTCGACCGACATGCTGGCACAGAGCAACGGGTGAATGCCAGAGTCGTTGTGGTTGGTGCCTCGACGATGGATTCTACGCGCATCCTCTTAAATTCGATGTCACGCTTCCACCCCAACGGCCTCGGAAACAGTTCCGATCAGCTCGGGCGAAATTACTGTGAGCAAATCCGGACCCATGTCACCGCTTTTCTGCCACAGCTCTACGGACGTGCCTATCAGAATGACGACGGCCTCGACGGGGCGCATATCTACATCCCGCGCTTCAATCATCGTCGGCCGAATCGTGACTATTTACGGGGATACGGGATCCAACTCTGGAACACTGGCACACCGACCACTGGCGTCGACGTCGCTAAACACCTCCCGGGCTTTGGGGAGGATTTCAAAACCGAGGTCAATCGACGCTACACGTCGCTCGTTTCCATGCACCCCTACGGCGAGATGCTTCCGCGTTCTGAGAATCGGATTACCGTGGACCCGAACCGGACAGACCGTTTTGGTGTTCCGCTGATGCGAATCTCGGTGTCGTACAGCGACAACGAGATGAAGATGCTTCGGGAGATGTACGCGACTTGTGAGGAGATTTTGCACACCGCTCAGGCCGAGATTGTGCCGGTGGACCGTGAGGCCTACGATATACCTGGCACGGCGATACATGAGCATGGCACTTGCCGCATGGGCAGTGACCCTAGGCAGTCAGTTTTAAATGCCCACAATCAGATGCACGACGTAGACAACGTATTTGTAGTGGACGGTTCGGCCTTTACCACTGCATCGGAAAAAAATCCGACGCTGAGCATCCTGGCACTGTCCTGGCGGGCGAGCGACTATTTAGCAGAGGAATTGAGGCGCGGAAACCTGTAAGCTAGCCGGCGCTTTGATTCGGTTTTTCCGTCTAACGTTCTTGTTGTGTAACTGGGATCTTCGGGTTCGCAATAGTGGAACACTGTTGGCAGGTTATTTGTTCAAAACGAGGTGTGATCATGTCGTATATAAGTCGAATTGGATTAGTGGCCGTGTGGGCCATGCTTGCGTGCGTTGGCATGGCGTCCGAGGCCGTCGCCCAGGCTCTCCCGAATCCGTATCGCGCTGTCGACGGCTGGGCGAAGTTGCCAGAAGGGCGGCAGATGGGAGCGGTCGGAGGGGTAACGATCGAGCCTGGCGGTGAGTATATCTGGGCGGTGGTAAGGTGCGACGC
>DQEK01000272.1:1860-2889 GCA_003533545.1 Acidobacteriota bacterium
CTCAAGTTCAATCTTGACGGTGAGGTGGTGCAGAGTTTCGGCGGTGGGATGTTCATCTGGCCGCACGGGATCGATGTGGACGCAGACGGTAACGTGTGGGTGACCGACGCGGTGGCTGCTGCACGAACACCAGAAGGGACACGAGGACACCAGGTCATCAAGTTTAGCCCGGAGGGAGAGGTGTTGATGACTCTTGGTACCCCGGGTGTGCCCGGAGACGACCTGGACCACTTTAATGGTCCGAGCGATGTGGTGGTGGCCGACAACGGTGACATTTTCGTGGGGGACGGCCATGGTGATGATACGAACAACCGCGTTATGAAGTTCGCAAGTGACGGGTCGTTCCTTAAAACCTGGGGACAAACCGGCTATGCGCCTGGTGAGTTCCGAAACCTGCATGCCCTTGCTATCGATTCGACTGGCAGACTTTTTGTGGGTGACCGGTCGAATAATCGAGTGCAGATTTTCGACCAAGAGGGGAATGTCCTTGCCGTGTGGACACAATTCGGGCGGCCGAGCGGAGTGTCCTTTGATACCCACGGACGAATCTACGTTGCTGATTCGGAGTCTGATGACGTCCAAAATCCTGGATGGGAAATGGGCATCAGAATTGGCGATGCGCAGACGGGATGGATCGATGAGTTTATTCTTTATCCTTGGGGCGATCCGCGGGACACCGCAGGCAATGGGGCTGAGTTCGTGGCGGTAGACCGCCACGGCAACTTGTATGGTGGAGAACCTCGTCCTCGGAGGTTACAGAAATACGTGAGAGTGAGACCGTAAGACACCGTTTGTTGGTCTGTCGATTCACGATCTCAACGGTCGGGTTGCTGATGACCGGGTTGTTGGGGTCTGAGAACGGGGAGTTCACCCGATACGTCTGTAGGTCGCATGAGTCACGCGGACGATGTTGCCGTCTTCGTCCAGTCGAACATACTCATTGCTGATGGTGTCCCCGTCTTCTAAGAGGGTGTTGATGATCACCTGGTAGACCCGACCGTTCCTTGCGTTGGAGATCCGGGTGGTGCT
>DQEK01000373.1:0-237 GCA_003533545.1 Acidobacteriota bacterium
ACGGTGCCAGATTGGAACGTGAACCAGCGCGTAATCGACCGTGTGGCGAGCGCGGGTTGTCCCGCGCTAGTGTGGACCATTGACTTGTTGGGTGGCAGTAACCGTGAACTACAGCGACGGACTTTGGCGGGGGAAGGTACAGACGCGTTAGTCTGTCAAAGCTGTCACAATCACCGGCCTGACTATCAACGCCCGATGCGCGCGGGATTGGAGGGACCCGCCGGTCCGCGTCCCCCG
>DQEK01000373.1:391-3663 GCA_003533545.1 Acidobacteriota bacterium
CGCTGGTGTGGACCATCGACTTGCTGGGTGGCAGCAACCGTGAACTGCAGCGACGCACTTTGTCAGGGGAGGGCACCGACTCGTTACTCTGTCAAAATTGCCACAATCATCGACCTGACTATCAACGTCCAATGCGCGCCGGATTGGAGGGACCGGCCGGTCCGCGGCCCCCGTATACGTGGGACTATGTCAAGCGTATGAAGGATGCCAGCGACATGAAGCTCATCTTGAAGGGCATCGTTACGGCGGAGGAGGCTGAGCTGGCGGTGGAGCACGGCGCCGACGGCATCTTCGTGTCGAACCACGGCGGTCGGGCGGTCAACAGTCTCTGGTCTTCGATTGACGCCTTGCCGGAAGTGGTCAACGCCGTGCGGGGGCGCGTTCCTGTGTTCATCGACAGTGGTGTCCGTCGGGGCACGGACATTTTCAAGGCACTCGCACTTGGCGCGGACGCGGTAGGAATCGGTCGGCCGTATGTGTGGGGATTGAATGCATTTGGTGAAGACGGGGTCGACAAGGTGATCCAGCTGATGCTGAATGAGTTTCGGATTGCGATGCGGCAGACCCGGACGAGCAATGTGGAACAGATCACGTCTCGCTTCGTCAGGGAAGGGAAGAACCCCATTATGATGCGCCGCAACGAGTTTGGATTCGGACTATGAGATCGGCGAAGGCGAAAGTGGCTGGCGTGTCGGCTCGCTGGAAATGCGCGAGGTTGTTGATTGGCGCCGCGGTGAGCTTGAACTTTGTGCAGGCGGTTCCGAGCGCGGCGCAGGCCTCTGCTGTTGAGTTTTCGGTGTCAGGCACGTCCACGATACGGGGATGGACCTGCACGGTGCAGGGGGCGGCAGAGGTCACGCCCGGCGCGGCGACGCCGGCCCCAGGGTTCGACGCCGGGGTTCAGGCTGCGACTCTTACCGTGCCGGTGAACGGTTTTGACTGTCCGGAGGAGGAAATGCGAGAGCATCTCCTCGAGGCAATGCGAGCAGACGAATTTGAAAACATCACTTTTCGCTTGGAGGGCTACGAGGTGTCCGGCCGGCAGGCGCAGGCCACTGGGTCGCTGACGATCCTCGACGCCACCGAACCGGTGACCTTTCCGGTTTCGTTAAGCCCGTCTGGGGGGAGTGTCACGATCGCAGGCGAGCTTCGTCTCGACATGACGACCTACGGCGTGGAGCCGCCCGTGGTAATGCTCGGCCTATTGCGAGTTAGGCCACAGATAACCATCCAATTTGAGGGATTGGTGTCACCTTAGAGCAAAGCGCCGGTCGGAGTTTCTCTATTGGTCGCTCGGAATCCAGATGGGTCGGGTGCACCCCGCGCGCCCGCTTGGCAACGACTCACGACAAAGAAATCTTCCGTGTCGCCATCGAATGTGATGGCGCGAATGTCACGGGTGTGTTGTCCCGAGCATTGCCCGGTCGAGTTAGGATTTCGCTGGCTCAGGCCCCTGAATGCGTTCGTGAAGCCAGCGAGGTGTCACGGTCTCCCCATAGTGGTGCCGAAACCTGTATGAATTGCAAAGATTGCAAGGTGTCCAGGGACTTATCTTCGCAGCTGACGGCCGAATGTGGCTACCTAAAGGAGCTGGAGATGACAAAACGCATTTTTCGCGGCGTATGTGGTTTCGGGGCGTGTTGTTTCCTTGGTCTGGGTGCGGCGGCACAAACGAAGCCATTCGATATCTACTGGGTGGACGTCGAGGGCGGGGCCGCCACTTTATTGGTGTCTCCAAATGGAGAATCCCTACTCGTCGACACGGGTTTCCCTTCAGCAGACAACCGGGATGCTGAACGTATTTTTGCAGCGACTCAGGAAGCCGGGATAACGCGGATTGACACACTGGTTATCACGCATTTTCATCGGGATCATGTTGGTGGACTGCAAGCGTTGGCCGAGATGATTCCGATCGGCAGGTGTGTCGACCATGGAACTAATACGGAAGAAAGCAACCAGCGGTGGGTGGACGCGTATCTGAGCGTTTGCAGGGAGAAGCGAGCCGCCGTCGGCCCCGGTGAGAGGATTCCGTTTGGGCCGGTCACGGTCGACGTCGTCGCCTCCGACGGTGGACTCATTGAAACGCCCGTCAACGACGGCGGCGATAACCCACTCTGCGCCACGGCGGAACAGAAGGCTCAGGCTAGCCCGGAGAATCAACGTAGCGTCGGCGCACTGTTTACTTACGGTCGATTCACCTTTCTTGACCTCGGGGATTTCAATTGGGCAAAGGAGGTTGAGTTGTCCTGCCCCACGAACATGGTTGGCGAGGTCACGGTCTATCAGACGAGTCGCCACGGGGCCTGGGATGACGCAGGGTCACCGACCCACCTTTACGCCATCAAGCCGCAAGTCATTATTGTGAATAATGGCCCGCGCAAAGGCCTTGGAGGCACCTCTCCAGGCTACAGCGAAGTTACGACCAGACATTTCGAGCGAATGTCAAATAGTCCGGAGGTTGAAGGCGTCTGGCAGGGTCATCTATCACTGCTTGACCCAGATCCGGCTCACAACACCGCACCGCAGATGACCGCGAATTTGGAGGACACCGCCGAGTGCGAGGGGCACTGGCTCCGGACCTCGGTGAACGAAGACGGCACGTTCACGGTCACGAATGGTCGCAACGGATTCAGTCGAACCTACACGGCCCGGTGAGGTTACACTGGTATCTAGTCGCGGACGAACCGTGACCCTTGATGGGCGTTTCGATGGAACGAGTTCGTGCGAGTCGAACGCAGTATTGAACCCGAACCCAAGGCGCAGTATTGTCACAAGGCGGTTGAAGGACAGACGACTAGGGCTCAAGGCCAAGAAGGAGGCTTCAGATGAGTTGTCCACGGTTTCACTTGCTCGCTGTTCCCGTTTTTGGGGCTGTTTTCGTTGCCTATTCGTCGGGTTTGGTTGCAGGGCAACCCACGACGCCCTGGGGCGATCCTGACCTGCAGGGCATTTGGCATTCGTCCGGAGCAACGCCGATGGAACGGCCAGACGAGTTTGCGGGACGTGAGACCTTGAGCGAGGAAGAAGTCTCGGAGATCCGAGCGGCCACCGACGCGCGTAATCAGCAATTGCTGGTCGCGGATGCCCAGAGGACTCAAGCGGGTGGCAATATTGGCGCCTACAACAATTTTTGGATGGAGCGTGGTGCCAGGTCGAACCGGACGTCCATGGTAGTCGACCCACCAGAAGGCAAGTTTCCGGCCTTGACACCGGCGGGTGAACACGCCCGGAGGACCCGACTGAAAGCTCCCGAGGGAATGGAACTTGACGAC
>DQEK01000240.1 GCA_003533545.1 Acidobacteriota bacterium
TCCGGACCACTGAGACGTACGACCCCGAGACCGCCCCGACCTGGCGGCGTCGCCACAGCAACAATGGTGTCATCCCTCGCAAACACTGCTGGAAGTCCTATTCGGAAACCGCGCGGGTCCACCCCTGGTCTTCATTCTCCTGGCCCGGCACATAGGGGACCCGTCCTCCGCAGTATGCCAGCCGATGGACAGCGACGGTCAAGTACGCGATCGCAGAATGCAATCAGTGGGGGAGATACGGCGAGGTGAGACGAGAGAAAAGAGGACCCTGGTGACAGCTCAGTTGTTACTCGCCACGTCCGAGGCAGAAATCAATACGGTCTTCAGAAACGCGTCGCCGATGCTCTCTGACGACACTTGGGGCTCCGCCGCCACGGCCAGATGCACGATACGACGAGCGTACGGATTCAACGGACCGATCTCCTGAGTCTCTCCAGTGGTGCGGGCACGTTCTGCTAGCAGGAGGGCTGTTTGCTTCAGTTCGTCGTCCTTGCCTCTTCGATAGTCAAGGCAGTCAACCACTATGTGTCCTTGTGTGTGTTCGCCCCGGAATGCCGCGTTGACGATGTGCTGCAGGGCGTCGAGGCCGACCGCCTTGCGGCGCAGGAGCATCTCTCCAGACTCTCCATCGATCGTGATCCGAGTCCCGTCCTCAATTGGCGTGCATTGCACTGTGACGGACAATCCCATCGCTGCTGTCAGTGTTTCCACAAAAGCTACCATTCTGGTTTCGAGATCAGCCGTCACGGTTCGTTCCTCGTCTTTCGTTCAAGTTTCACTACCCCGATGTTCCGCCAATGGATCATTTGCGGCGTGACCGGCGTCCACGCTTGGCAGATCGACCCCGTTTTTTCTGCGCGTCCTGGCCGTGAAGGGATGGATCCACACGATCGGGCGCATCGAATCGGGCATGGTCGGTCGCTTCGACGGTCTTTCTTTCTCCGCCGATTGTCGCCCCTCCCGCCTTCTCCTTAGATTGGGAGTGGTCAGTCGGCTCGACATCGACCGTTTTTTCTGCCAGCGCCGGTTTCGCCTTTCCCTCGGCCGGTGGTCGCACTTGGTGGATTTTCGGCGGCCCAATGATCCGATTCGTTGTCAGTTGTTGCCCTATCCCAAAGAGGTTGCTCGTCAACCAATAGAGCACCAGTCCACTTGGGGCCCACAGGAACATGAACGTGAAGACGATCGGCATCAGCAGCATCATCTTCTGCTGCATCGGGTCAGCCGCTGACGGTTGCAACCGTTGCTGCACAAACATCGACGCAGACATGAGGAGCGGCGTGACATAGAGCGGGTCGTGCACCGACAAGTCGGTGACCCATAGCGTGAAGGGCGCGCCCCGAATCTCCACAGCCGCCGACAGCAGCCGGAACATGGCGAACAAGATCGGCATCGTCAGCAGCATTGGTAAGCAGCCGGAGACAGGGTTGGCACCATGCTTCTTATACAGCTCCATGGTTTCCTGCTGCATCTTCTGCTTGGCCGGGTCGGTCGCTTTCAGGTGCGCATACCGTGCCTGTATCGCTTTCATTTCCGGTGCCAGTTCCTGCATCTTCCGCATCGACACGACACTCTTGTGACGCAACGGAAAAATCACAATGTTGATCAACACCGTGAGCAGGACAATGGACCACCCGTAGTTGCCAACGAAACCATTGATCCACTTCAGCGTGCGGTGTAGCGGCACGACGAGCGCCGATAACCAACCGAAGTCTACCGCCCGCACTAAGTCCGGATGCACCGCCGCCAAAACGTCGAAATCCTTCGGTCCGAGGAAGACCCGGACTGCCGCTTGGTCGGGCCCAAGAGTCAAATCAAATGCGACCAGATCATGCTCCAACGAGACTGACGAGACAGGGCGATAGTCAATCCGCGTCTCGCCGTCGTTGGGTAGCACCGCCGCCAGGAAATAGTGGTTATCCACACCGGCAAACACGAACTGTCCCTCGTAGCGTGAACGCTCGGAAAGGTCAGCGGGCCGCGCCCGCAGCATGTCGACCTCCTGTAGTAGGTCGCCCTCAAACGCGCGACCATACAAAAGCGCCGCCGGCATTTGTTGCTGTGTGAACCGAGAGGCCGCCGCTCGGATGCCGCCCAGCGCCGGGCCCCAACGCATGGTCAAGGGAACCGACCCTGCCGCAGTCGTCACAGTCGCGTCGAAATCAATCACATACGGCTGTGCTACCTCAGCTTGAAATGTAAATGACTTTCGAGCCCGCAAGCCCGAACTGTCTTCGTAATCGAAGGTTAGTGTTCCCGCGTCGGCAGAGAGTTGCAGCGCACTCGCCGATGGCCGGAACAGCGCTTCATCGAGACGAGCCGTTAGCTGGGGATCACTAGACACACCCAGTGAGAACGGCCAAGCTTGACCTGGTTCGATTTCTGCTGGGATTAGCTCAACCAGCCCTCCAGCATCATTGTCATATTGTTTCAGTTGCCAACTAATCAGCTTCGCTCCACGATTCGAAAACACCGCACGCACGTATTCACCCTCGACGACGACCTCTCTCGGTTCGCCGTCGGACACCACCGACTCGAAGTTCTCTAAAGCCACCGCGGGAGCAACCGGCTCCAACGCGGCCGCGGGTTGTTGGGCACGGGCAAGGGGTTGCGGTGTGGCAGTTACACCAGGACCTAATCCATCGGCCGGCGATTCACCGACGACGTCGGTTGGAGTGGGGATGGGGGGAGGACCAACCCACCTCTGCCACAAGACCAAGACCAGAAATGACAGAAATACAGCGAGTAAAACTTGGCGTTCCATGAACGAATCAAACCTTCGGCTTAGCTTCTAGACCGACCTCCCGGGGTCGGCACGGGATCATAGCCGCCCTCGTGAAACGGCTGACAGCGACTCAATCGACGCACGGTGAGCCAGAAGCCACGTAGGCATCCATGTCGCCTCACGGCCTCTTCGGCATAGTGTGAGCACGAGGGCTCGAAACGGCATGAGCCGGAGAACCAAGGACCAAGGACCACACGGTACGCATTCAGGAACACGGTCCACAATGTGGTACAGCGTTGGCTCAACCACCCGGTGATCAGTGTGGCACCCCTCACGTCGACCTCACGAGGGACGATGGATTCGAACGTGGCGGTGGAGTGTGTGACGGTAGTCGTCCACCAATGAGGCAAAGGGAACATCTAGAAAGTCACGCCGAGGCAACACAACAAGGTCAAGACCAAACACTGGCTTGTGCCGCCTGAAAAGTTCGCGCACGCGACGCTTTGAGCGATTACGCCAAACAGCCCCTCCCAGGCGCCTGGGAGCGAGGATCCCCAATCGGCTACAGGCCCGCTCGTTGGGAAGCCCGATAAGCATCATGTGCCGTCCTCCCGTTCGAACACCGCAACGTTGCACCTGGAGAAACTCCTGTCGACGCCGGATTCGTTCCGCGCGAGGCAAAGCCGAAACTGTCCCTTTTCGCGTCTCACGATGCCCGCCATGTGCAAGCAAGGGACGCTAACCAGAGACCGTAAGGCGGTGACGCCCTTTCGCCCGGCGTCGACTAAGTACGCGCCGGCCAGCCGCTGTGCTCATTCGCACGCGAAACCCATGGGTCTTCCTGCGATGGCGACGATTGGGTTGGAAGGTACGTTTCATTTACCCAGAACTCCTATGAGAAAACTAGAACTGCTCATCATAGTTGGGTCTTATGAGCCAAGTCAACGCGCCGATTTACGTTTTGAGTCACCCCTGAAATCTTGCCGCTTTCGTACCCACGCCGGCCGGTTGGCGCCGTTCCTAGGAATGAATTGCGGGTCGGTCTGGGCTGTGCTACAGTCCCGTCTCTGCGGTCAGCGCGTGCGGTCCCCAATCAAAGTTTTCCACAACTGTGGAAAAAATTGTGGAAAGTTAGCGATTTCTGTGATCCAGGCCT
>DQEK01000410.1 GCA_003533545.1 Acidobacteriota bacterium
TGCAGTAACTCCTCCTTGTCAACGGAGAACTCCATGCCCTCCCGCAGTACGAGCCGATGCGCGAGCACCGGACCGGCCACTGCCTTGATGTGGTCTGGTGTGATCACCGTATCGCCGTTGAAGAAAGCGAAGGTGCGTGCTACTGCCTCAATATGGAAATGGACGCGGGGCGAAATACCGACCCGGATGTACTCCTTGACGGTCCGCGCGGCGCGTCCCATCACGCGGTGCGGCCGCGTGTTCCTGATGAGCCGCACTTTGTACTGCTGCGCGTATTCGGAAATCTGGACGTTCTCAAAAATGTACTTGGCGATGTCGAGCACCTCGTACAGGTCGGTCAGCTTCTCGACCTTCCGACCGACAACGTTGCGGGCGCTGATCTTGTACTCGTCGGCTTCGTCCTCCGGGTCCAGCATGTTGATAGAAAGCGTCGTGCGGTCGAGTTGGGCGACCGGGTTAGCGAAGGTTCCCTCTTCCTCACCGAAGATGTTCTCAGTGCAGATCACCATGAAGAACCGTGGTCCCGTGATGTCCGCAAAATCGCACGACAGCGGAAACAGCGGAAGCACCTTGCCCTCGGCCAAATTGCCGTAATCTGAACTCAGAGTGGCCGAGCTTTCTTCCATGCCCTCAAGAACCGCCGCCTTCGTCTTGCCAGAGAGTCGGTTGTCTTCGTCGATAAGCACGATGTGCGCCATCAGCTTGCCTGGCTTGAACTGTAACTTCCGCGAGCCATCGGTCTCTTCGACGATGGTCTCGTAACCGAGAATGTCCTCGGGCATGTATGTGGGCAGTCCCTGGATACGCTCAAACTTGGCGTCGATCGCCATGGCGCAGGCGCTTACCAAGTCCGTCTTCCCAGTTCCGGTCGGTCCCCTGAACATGACGTGCGGTTGGCGGAGGAGTTTGCTCTGGCTCAGCTTGTCGGTGTAGGGCAGTAACGTGAAGAACGCCCACGAGAGGATGCGAGCGGCGTCATCAAGGCCATAGAGCCATTTGGTCGACTCCTTCTGGAAACGTTGGACCACTTCGTTGGCCCGATCGAAGTCGACAATGCGCGTGGATTGGACGTCCATGTATCTGTCTCGCTCTCCCTTTTCAAGCTCTACCTACCGGCGGCGCGCCGGTGAGACAAGCGTCTCCAAGTGAAAATCGCCACTACTACACTACTAACTGGTGGCAAGTTCGGGTCCTATCGGGGGCCAGCGCCGATTGTAAGGCCAACGTAAAACTCTCGATCCGGCGACGGCTCGTAATAGCGGCCGCCCCACGCATTCGTGATGCCCGATGAGTTATAGATTTCGTTGAACAGGTTGTCGATCCCCACGAACGGCCGCACATCGACCCCGCCCCATCGACCGTCGTACCCGAACCGCAGGTCGACCACCTTGTAGGCCCAGTTGGACACGGTGTTCGCGTTGTTCAACGTGTAGTCGTCGACCCAGCGCACCGTGGCGCCAGACCGCAACCCGAACGGCGCGGTGTAGTCAAACCCTACAAACACGCGGTGGGGCGGTGCTCCCGGCTCAAGATTGCCGGAAAAGTCGTTTCCTCCTGGCGCAAAGCGCTGAAACACAAAATCCTGGTAGGTGTACGAGAATCGTGTACTGAAGCTCGGGTCCGGCATCCACTCCAGCAGCAACTCCACACCATCACGTGACGACTCGCCAGCGTTCCGGAAAAAGATCTGCTCGGTCGGGCTCTCAAATGACACCAGGGCATTGTCGACCGTCGAGACGTAGACGGCCGCCTCATAACGCAACCGCGCCGGCTCAATGAGCCCTCGCACCCCGATCTCGAAGCTGCGGAGGTCCTGTGGTCCGAGTTCCTGGTTAAAACCACCTTCGCCCGTCGGCGTATTCGAAAGCTCGACGGTTGTCGGGGTCTCGTAGGCAGTCGCGTAGTTACTGAACAGATTCAGGCCCGGCGCCGCAGCGAACGTCACACCGACGGAGGGGCTGATCGCGTCCATGGTTCGATCACCCGACTGATCGCCATCATCGAGTTTCCGATCGCCAGCCTGGAAATCGTAGTAGTCCCATCGAACGCCAGCACTGAACCGCACCCGGTCGTTTGGCGAAATACCGATCTGCGCAAATGGTCCCGCCGACAGCACGTCCTCAGTCTGGTCGACCCGTAAGGACCCATTGGTCGCGCGTTGCTGGAAACCGGCGCTCACCTGCCCGAACTCCATACGGTCATCATTCTGGGAGGACACGTCGACACCGGCGGCCCAATCAAGTCCGACCGACCCGGTTTGCGTGTTCCCGACGTACTCCGAGCGAAATCCGAATCCATTGCGACCCAGTTCCACGTTCTGGAAGGCTCCGACCGCATACAGCTCTCGCCACATTCCCCAGCCGGTGACACGCATACGCTGCGAGTCGTTGAACCGATGTTCAAGGGTTAATCCGCCCTGACCCTGACGCGCACGCTCACCCCAGTTACGAGCTGCTGCCACTCCGCGGGCCAGTCGACGCCGCTCCGGGTCGCGTGCGTCCGCTTCGTTGAGGAAGCTCGCACTCTCAGCGAACGGTGTGTCGTAGAAGTTGAACACCCCGCGGATCTCTGTGCTGGAATTGAGCTGATGCGCGACAACGAAATTGGCTTGTGTGATTTCCGCATGGCTGTTCTCACGGAATCCGTCGAGTTCGAAGCGACTCGCACTCACCATGACCTGTGTGCGGTCAGTGCCGCCGTCCACTCTGATTTGCTGCCGGTTGTAACCGTAACTTCCGAACTGCACGTCTGGGCGAATCGTCAGCCGGCGCGACCGGTCGAACGTCGTCTGCAGGTTAATTACGCCACCCGCGGAGTTCCCGTAGAGCACAGAACTCGGTCCACGAATGACGTCAATACGGCCAACAGACCCTAAGTCGACATTTCCCGGCTCAGTTGTTCCATCAGCCGTGGTGATCGGAATGCCGTCTTGAATGATGGACAACCCTCGCAGGCCGAAGCGTGGCTGCGGTGCGCGTATGCTGAGCCCGACACCACCCGAAAGTCCATAGTTGCGACGATTTTGCACGAAAAGTCCCGGAATACCACGCAGCGCCTCGTCAAGCGACGACCGGCGCTGAGCAAATTCAATCTGGTCTCGCGAGACCACGGCGACCGAGTTCGGCACTCCTGAAAGGTCTTGGTCAGTACGAGTCACCGTTACCGTCTCCGCCAGAGGCGCGATGACTAGCACGAGGTCAGCCGTTGCGGCACTCGTGCCCACCGAGACAGACGTAGAACTACTCCGAAAACCCGGGAGCACACCCTGGACTTGGTACGACCCAGCCGCCAACCCAGTAATCTCGTAAAAACCGTCCCGATCGGTGACACCGAGGTAAGTCGAGCCCGGTCCGTTCGCAGTCACCGTGACCCCAGGCAGTACCGCACCACTTTCATCCCGCGCCGTACCACTAACCGAACCAGACGCTTGCCCGGCCGAGTTCGCCGGCGCGCCCAGGATCAACACAACCACCAGCCACCCACCGAGATCACACAACTGCCGCAATGCGGCCGATGTCCTACTTTTCATTTCAGTCCTCTTGGTCTCTAGATACCCGTCAACAGAACACGCCAACTAATTAGCCAGAGGGTTCGGCCTTACCTGAAATTTCACGATACCGGGCTTCACACCCTGTCCACCCTCAATATGCCAAGTCGCGGCTTCCCCGTACGTGGCCCACACCCCACGCCCCTTCCAACCGACGTCCGGGTCGTCAATACGACCGTCAAGGCCCCGCGTAAAGAAACCTCTGGGATACGGCACCCGCATCACCGTCCATTTGCCGGTCTCCGGATCCAAAGCCAACAACGAGTCCGAGTTCGACCCCGTCGCGATCGGCGTGTCTGCGCCCAACCCCAGCGTGTTCCACTGGTCGACCCAGTTGTAGTAGTGGTAGTCGGCACGTACCGGCGGATCGGTCCCCGGAACTACCGGACCCGGCGTAGGAAAGAGTGTCCACCCGTCGACGCAGTGCCGCCCTTCAGCCACAGCCGGCCCGCTGCTCACAGAACACTTGGAGCGGTCGAAGCTGGCGAAATGACTGCTGCCAGACAACGCCGTCCAGACAATGCCGTCCCGGTCGATGTCGATTCCACGAGCGCCGAATCCCGTCTTGTTCTTCGGCACGTTCGGGTCTAAAACAGACGGCACCTCGAACATCTCTGTAAGACACGTTTCGGGTGGATTATCACCGACGCGCAGGCGCGCCAGTCGCCCCGGAAAGCGGTTGGAACTGATCCAGACCGCGTTGTCATCGGTCGGGTCCCCAATGACGCCGTAGCTCCCAACAACGACCCGCGTGTCCAAGTTGGAATCGTGCTCAACCGGCTGCGCCCGGCGCGGCGGCTCATTCCACGGCTTAGTAATAACCCCATCGCCGTTTGTGTCTAGTACGGTGGGACACCAGCCCTGCGAGACTCGTTCGTCACCGGTTTCGTCGTACAGCTTCGTGTTGAGCCACCCGATGACCTGCCCTCCCCCGCTGAAATAGACCGTGTCATTCTCATCTTCGGCGAACTGCAAGTGGTGGGTGCCATAACACGTGTCGACCATCACGAATTTTTGCGTGTCTGGCTCGTAGAAGACCGCCGACCGAAAACCGCTCTCCAGAGGAAAGTACCGGGCGTACGGGTTATCCGATCCCTCTTTGCAGTAGTCCGGATTCGACCGATTCCGAATAGCCGAGGTCATCCAGACCCGACCCTTCTGGTCCATCATCGGATTGTGCGGGTTCGCCGGATCGTTCCAGATTAATTCGTCTCCGAAGAAGCGCGACGGGGCCGGCATCGAACGCGCAATCATCCCGGGTACCGTCTCAGGATCGACCCGTAGCGGCACCTTCAGGTTGGTTGAAAGATTAGTGACCGGATCGAGAATCGCGAGTTCGTCGTTCGAGATATTGACCCCGTAGATTGGACCATTCGCGTTGACCTGTGGGTTCCGTTTGTCCGTCGCGATCTCATCGTGAACATAGTCGATTTCCGTGCCCCACTCCCAGAGCGTAACCACAACGTTCCGCTCTATTCCCTGGGGACGGGGTGGCGCTGGCGGTACGACACCAGCCGCGATCCGCTCGCTCCAATCGGCAAACATCTGCAACCCACGCTGGCGCCCAAATCGACTCATGACATTCGTCATTTGTGAGCCTCGCTGGCCCATCTGCACGCGGTGATCCCATGCGGCAAGCGTTGAGTCAAACTGATCGAGATTCTCGATCTCCCGGATGATGCGATTGCCCAGCTGATGGCAGAGCATGCACCCCTGCTTCTGAATGTCGACCCACTGATCCTGGTGCTGCAGACTGGTCGCAATACCGTTTCCGGCATCCCCTGTGCCAGGAAACTCGGACGGTAGCGGCGGCTCAATGAGAGAGTACCAGTAGTTCGCAGGGTACACCTTGGCAGCATCTGCCGGAGTCGGTGCGACGGTCGCGGTAAGATCAAGGGTGGCGCCGGGTTCGGCTGTCACGCCGGGCGAATCGAGGAGCCCGTACCCGCGCACCCAGACTTTGTAGGCGGCCTCCGGTAGGTCAGGAAGCAGATAGCGACCGTCATCCGTCGTAACAACGGTTTTAATGAACTTAGTCGGAAGATCAGTCGTCTCGGCAATAACCCAGACACCAGCTTCAGGGCCGTTCTCGCTCGTGACGGCGCCCGTAATTGTGCCTTCGGCGGCCCGACCTGACACCGGCGACCACAGGAACGACACTCCCACAAGCGCCGCGACGACCAGTGCACCCGCGATACGATTCCCCATACTCGGCCTCCCTACTCGTCACTGTGCCCGGTAGATGATCCGACGCCCC
>DQEK01000278.1 GCA_003533545.1 Acidobacteriota bacterium
TCGAGACCGCAGATCCAAGCCACCACGCGCTCGATACCCATCCCGAAGCCAGCGTGTGGCACACTGCCGTAACGTCGGAGGTCGGCGTACCACGAAAAGGCTTCTTGTGGTAAGTCGTGTTCGGTGATGCGCTGTAACAGTAGGTCAAGGTCGTCCAGTCGCTGTCCCCCGCCCACGATCTCGCCGTAGCCCTCCGGTGCCAGGATGTCCACCGAGAGCGAGAGCTCAGGGTGCTTCGGGTCAGGCTTCATATAGAACGCTTTGGTCGTCGAGGGGTAGCGGTGGACGGCGACGGGACGGTCGAACTGGTCGGCCAGCAGGGTTTCATCCGGGCCGCCGAAGTCGCTCCCGTACTCAAAGGGGCGACCCTGGCCGGTGAGAATCTGAGCCGCCTCGTCGTAAGTAATTTTTGGGAAAGGGGTTTGCACGCTTTCAAGTGAGCTTAGGTTTCGTTCCAAAGTTTCAAGTTCGCGCCGGCGTTCGTCGAGCGTTCGTGCCACGACCGATGTGATTAGCGACTCTGCAAGGTCGATGGTGTCGTCAAGCGTTGCGTAGGCCATTTCTGGCTCGACCATCCAGAACTCGGTCAGATGGCGACGAGTCTTCGATTTTTCGGCTCGAAACGTGGGACCGAAACAGTACACGCGACCGAGCGCCATCGCGTTCGCTTCGTTGTAGAGTTGGCCGCTTTGGGTCAGATAGGCGGTCGCGTGGTCGAAATACGACACGGGAAACAGGGTTGTCGTGCCTTCGCACGCAGCTGGTGTGAAGACCGGCGTGTCTGCAAGGATGAACCCGTGAGTGTTGAAAAAATCTCGAACCGCATTGATCACTGTGTGCCGGACCCGAAGAATGGCGTGCTGGCGTTCTGACCGTATCCAGAGATGGCGACGGTCGAGCAGGAAATCGACTCCGTGCTCCTTCGGCGTGATCGGGTAGTCTCGAGCCGGGCCGACGACCAGCAAGCTCGCGACATCGACTTCATAGCCACCGGGTGCTCGCGTGTCAGCGCGTACCATTCCCTCTAGGACAATCGCAGTTTCCTGGCTCAGGTGGCCTGTTTTTTGGAAGAGTTCCTCGCCAACCGTGGCCTTGGACATTACGGCCTGAATGAACCCGGAGCCATCCCGCACAATGAGAAAGTGAATCTTTCCGCTCGACCGACGGTTGTGCAGCCACCCTCGGATCGTCACCGAGCGGCCGTCGTGTTGCGCTATTTCATCGATGTGAGCCATGCCTCTATCCTTGAGACAGTTGTGTCAACCGCGCGCGCGCATGTGCAGCGCGTCTAAGGGCGTCGTGCCAATCATCGCCGCCAGATACTTCAAACATGAGGGTACCGCCGTAACCGACCTTGCGCATCGTCATCATGGCGGTTGGCCAGTCAATGCGCCCTTCGAAGGGAACAAGATGGTCGTCGCAGGTTCCGAGGTTGTCATGTAGGTGCGTGGTCAACAGATACCCGGACGCTATCTCGATTTCTTTTATCAGGTCTCCACCGAGGAAAGCGTGTCCGAAGTCGAGGCAGATCCCGACGTGGGGCGACGCGGCATTTTCCTCAAGCAGCCTAATGAGTGCTGTCGCTGTCGACAGTGGGTTCGGGATCACCTCCAGCGCGAGTTGGAGGCCCAGTGGTTGAGTGAGCGCCTGCAACTCGGCGAGACTTTTGGCTGCGGCTTCTGGGTTGTTATCCTGGTCTGAAGCATACGCAGTCGGGGTGCCAAGGTGTGCCACGAGGAAGGAAGTTTCGATTTTCTGAGCGATCTCAAGCGCAGCGTAAGTTTCTTCGATGGCGCGGGCACGTTGATCGGCAACGTTCCAAGCGGTGGAGAAAGATTGTCCCCATTTACCGTCGATATAACTGTCTGTGATCGGTGCATGGATGGCGTGGAGTTTGAGCCGTGTGTCGTCCAGCCATTCGGCCAGTGAGTCGATTGCGACGGGGGACCGGTAGTCGAAATGACTCCGGGTCGCAAAAATCTCAATCGCCTCGAACCCGCGTGCTGCGACTTCGACCAGATGGGCGCGGTCGAGTCGATCGCTGTGAAAGAGGTGCGTGGAAATCCCAAAATGCATCGTTGAATGTGACCCGAGACGAGGACCCCCCATTGTGCTTGAAGTTTGTGTGGACCACACGAAATTCTTTGGGCCTCTTTAGTTTGTCAGTTCTGGTAGATGTGGACTCAGGAGTTCGAGTAGCCGACTGAAGCGTGCGTGCTCATGGAGAGTCTGCCGCAAATATCCTAAAGCGCGGAGAAGTGACGGAGCGAACTCGGGCCTGTCGGCGGTGGTTATTTGATGACCGAACGTGCCTAACGCCTTTAGGTGCCGCTGAACAGACATGAGGTCAAATCGCTGTTGAAAGTCGGGGGCATGTGCTGCTGGCACCGCTGTGAGAAACGCCGTCACCATGGTTGCCACGAGCGTCGGATCGAGGTCCACGTAGCAGTCGCGCAAGAGCGACACAAGATCGTACGTCGCAGGTCCCATCCGGGCATCTTGAAAATCGATAACCACCAGGCGTCCATCGCGAACCATGAGATTTCGGCTATGGAAGTCGCGGTGGCACAGGACACGCGGCTCGGCCGCTAGTTCTTCGGCGATGATCTGGAACTCTCGATCGAGAGCGGTCGCGGCGGCGCTGTTCAGAATGACGCGGCGATGAGCGCCCAGAAATTCTGATTGAAAGAATGCCAACTCCCAGCGCAGCTTTGTGACGTCAAATGCGGTGTCGAACGGTGGTCCGGTCTCAGTATCCAAATCCAATGTTTTGCCGCACTGTTGCAGCGTAGCGATGATCTTGATTGCCTCGCGGTAAAGTGGGGTTGGATCTTCCCCGGACGCGGCGAGCCAGTCTTGCAACGTTTCGTCTCCGAGATCTTCGACTGCCAGAACGCCGAGGTCACCTGCTTGATCCAGTACTGTCGGAATGGTGATGCCCAGCCTGGTGAACACCGTACCCACCGTTAACTGAGGCAGTGTCTCTGGGGTAAAAGGAACAGGGTGGACCACAAGAACGATTGGGCGTGCCCGTCTTCGCCTGATCCGGAAGTAAGCACGGCTGGAGGCGTCACCGTGGAGTCGGGTCACTTGGGTGTCGTCCGCTTGGTCGTTCCGTTGCAGGTAGGTGGAGACCCGGTGTTCTGGGGTGTACTCGGGATTTCTCGGAGGACCGTCGGTGTACACAGCGATTCCTAGATCCGGGCGATCAGGAGATCCCCGAGTTGTCGAGCACCAGACATCGCCGTCTCTACCTGCGCTTCCGCAGGCATCTGCACCACCGTGTGTCGGTCAAGGTTGGTGCCGTCCGGTAGCCGAACCCCGTCCGCGAGCACGCAGTTAGTCACTCGACAGTGCGCGCCGACGGTCACGTCGTTCCACAGTACGGACCCGTCCAGCCGGGCTGATGGGTGGACAAGGCAGCGGTCACCTGACGAGAACTCCTTGGAGGTGGGTGCCGCGTCGAGCGATCGGTGCGTGGCGAGGTAGTCGGCGGGGGTCCCGATGTCGAGAAAGCGTTTGTCGACGTGGTGAACCGCCACCTGCCCTGGCCGTGTCAGTAGTGCGTCGTAGACGCCGCCGACCGAGGCAGTTGGGACCCCATCAGTTAGCGGTTCGAACGCTGATGCCTCGACGAGCTGGACACCGACGAAGTGCAGGCCGCGCTGTTTGTTACTTGACGGAGCGAATCTGGTGACCCAGCCATCAGGGTTCACGAGCACACCGCCGTACCGTTCCGTTGCCAGGTTCGGCGTTACCGCGAGTGTTACCAAGGCGCCGTTCGAAAGGTGCGTATCTAGCAACTCCCCAAGGTTGACATCGCACAAGGTGTCACCATTTAAGAGGAAGAATCGGTCGCCGAGCAGTGACAAGGCATGCCGGGGACCGCCGGCCGAACCGAGCAAGGTGGGTTCCCATGAGTAACGGACGCGACAACCGGATGCAGTTCCGTCGCCCACCACCGCGGCGATCGTTTCGGGGCGGTGGTGTAGGTTTACCACGACATCGGAAACGTCCTGCCTGGCGAGTCCCTTTAGATGTCGGACAATGAGTGGCACCCCTGCTACCGGCAAAGCCGGTTTAGCTCGGCAGAAGGTGAGTGGACGCAGCCGAGTCCCGAGACCGGCAGCCAGTATGAGAGCGGGGGGCATGGTTGTGGTCACGACGCGTCAAACAGCAGGTCGGAGACATCGGAACCGCGAGCGGTTGCATGCCTCTTAAATAGGGTCGGGTAGGAGTCTCGAACAAAATCCGAGGGGGAGCGTCTGAGGTCGGTCGTCATGCGCAAAATGTCACACTCGCTCCCTTCCAACTCGACGAATGTGCCGACGGGGGTCTCGTCTACCGTGATCACAAGGCGTCCACGCTGGAACTCTTCACGGTATTTTTGGTAGCGGAACTGCACTTGAAACCCGAGTCTTGCACATAAATCCACGATTAGTCCGGCATCCCCCACCGTCGTCTCGAGTTCTTCACGCACCTTCATCTCGCCTGACATCTGGGCACCCTTGAAGGTGAGTAACGCCTGGCCGCCGTCTTTACGTACTCGCAACGTGCAGTGGTGCTCGCGCAACGGATCGGTTTCTCGATCAAGAAGGAAATCATCCTGTAGACGGCGCGCCCGTAGTGGTCTAGCACCGGCCGCGAGTATGGCGCGACGGGCCGTGTTCGGATCGGCATAGGGCAACTTGATTTCACGTTCGACTGCAACGGCCATGAGGTTAAACCACCACGTTGGGAGAGGCCGACTGGCTAGGGAAGGTTGTGCCGAGCAGAATTGGCGTGCCAACTCCTTTGCCCAGCAGTAGCACATGGTGAGTGCTGCCGAGTCCTCCCGGGACGACCAGGGTTTTCAAGGCCAGTCGCTGCCTTATCGCGTTTGAATCCGAACCAGTCTGAGCTTCCTTGAGCGCCCCCAGTCCGAGCAGAAAGCGTGACTGGTCAGGCAAGCCGAGAACGTTCAGCCCTTCGGTTTCCGCAGCGAAACAAATCGAGGTCCAGTCGACGTGGGCGGTAAGGTCCTGTTTGCCAGGGTGAGCGAGCCAGGGCGGCCCGCTCGGCTGCTCAGGGTCCTGTTCTGGTGTGTCGACCAAGTGTCGACCAAAGGTAGTCAGCGTGCCGGTGTCGTGGCTGCCAGAGTAGAGCTCGCTCGCACTATGACCGTAGTCAACCAGGATCACGAAGCCCTGAGTGAGGCACCTGGCCGCACTTTGTATCCAGGCGACGGCCGCCAGATTCACTTCGCCCCGCCAGCCCGGTCGGAGCGACAGGTCGAGTCGATCGAGGTAGCGTCTCAGTGCGGGGCTCGATGGCGGTCCGGTGCGTTCCACGAAGTGTGCTCCGTCAAGATCGATGTAGATCTCGCGCAGGCCGGAGTTGGTCATGGCCACCGCGTGGGTCGGCAAGGCGTCGAGGAACTCGTTGCCGAAGATGACGCCGACAATGCGATCCGGAAGCATGGCAACAGAGTCGGTCAAGCGCTCGACGTGGCGCCCGAGAGTCTCGGTGTGCAAGTCCCTCCCGCGGGTGCTGGTTTCGACCAACGTGAGACGAATAGACGCATACATGTCCGGAAAACGAGTTTCTGCCGTGTCGAGGAGGTCACGCGCGAGCTGGCCGTCCCCCGCGCCGACCTCCACGACGTCGAATCCATCTACAGGTCCCGCGCCGAGGAGCCGGTACATCTCGTCGAGTTGAGTGGCCAGAAGGGCGCCGAACTGTGGTCCGACGTTGACACTCGTGAAGAAGTCACCGGCGCGGCCGGTACGACTACCCGGGCGGCTATAGTAGCCGAGGGTCGGGTGATACAGCGCGAGCTCCATGAACGCGGCGGTCGTCAGCGGCCCGCGGTCGCGGATCCGCTCAACGATTAGCTCGCGGAGCGTCATACCCCCTAGTGTGGACCGGCTGGTAACTACTCCTTTCGCAGACGGAGGAACCGTTCTTCGTTCCCGCGCACAATCAAAAGGAACGCCGTCCGTCCGGATTCTACTTGGTTCAACTCTCGAATCGCATCAGCCGTGGTGGCCACGGCTACGCGGTTGACCGCGGTGATCACGTCGTTCTGGCGAACGCCACCGAGGAGCGCGGCACCGCCCGGGTCCACGTTGGTCACGAGTGCGCCGGAGGTCCCGCGCGGTAGTCTAAGCTCCCCGATCGATTCGGCCGTCAAATCCTGTAGGCTCATGCCAAACCCAGTGTCGAGGTCCTCTACGACAACTTCAGGTGCCGCCCGGCCCTCGTTGTCCAGGTCCAGTTCGCCGATTCTGACCGGCAGGTTTGTCGGGGAGCCATTCCGATAGACGCCTAGGTCGACGACCGTGCCGGGGCGGGTCTCGACGACTTTTTGCTGCAGGTCCCCTATATCTTGCACCCTTTCCCCGTCGTAACTGACGATCACGTCCCCGAGCTCCAGGTCGGAGTCGTCTGCCGGGCCGCCCGGCGCGATTCTTGAGACAATGGCTCCCATACGTCTGTCGAGCCCGTGGTCGCGGTAATCATCTTCGGTCACCGGGAGGATCTCGACACCTATAACGCCGCGGGTAACTCGGCCCGTTCGTAGCTGCGGTAGAAGATCGCGGACCGTGTTGATCGGCACGGCGAAGCCGATGCCGAGGTTACTTGGTCGATCGCTAACTATCGCCGTGTTAACCCCGATGACCTCGCCGCGGATGTTGAGCAGCGGGCCGCCGGAGTTGCCGGGATTGATGGCGGCGTCGGTCTGGATGACCTGCTGTGAGCGCCCTCGAATTTGTTCGAACGGGCGGCCGACGGCACTAACAACGCCGACGGTCACCGTGTGCCCGAGGCTGAACGGGTTGCCGATGGCGATGACCCAGTCGCCGGCCTGCATTTGGCTGGAATCACCTAGCCTCGCTTCCAGGAGCTCGCGGTCCGGTCGTTCGATTAACTCAAGTAGCGCGCTATCGGTCAGTCGATCTTGGCCCACAACTTTCGCTTCGTAGGCCTGGTCGTCGTCAAGAAAGAAAACTTCGATCTTTGTGGCACCCTCGACGACGTGATTATTCGTGACGATGTAGCCTGCCTGATCGATAACGAAGCCCGTGCCGGTAGAGACACTCGTCTCTTCACGAGGCTGACCCGGCGCCTGGGGGTCACCGAAGAAGCGTCTGAACAAGTCGTCGCCACCCCCTCCGAAGAACTCATTCGGGTCTTGGCCTTGGCGGCGCGACTGCGTACGGATATTGACCACCATCGGGCTCTGCGCTTGGGCAATATCCCGAAAGGTTGTTGCGGTCAGCTGGCCGGTGATCGGTTCGCTATTCATCGCCGGGAGCACCGATACACCCGAGGCCTGCGACGCGTTAGAGGTCTGCGCGGCCGAATCCGACACGAGGTTCATCCGGGCCGCGATCACGAGGCCGACCGCCATGGACGTTACGGCGATCAGAACCGCAGAAAACAGTGTGCTCCTACCTGTTGACATCGTGTCCTCCAATACTTCCCTTACCTTACCCTAACGTTCTGATTTCCGTCTGTTGTTGGCCGGTGACCGTTGCCTCCAGGGGTCCGACATACAAATTGATCTCGGTACGCACACCGTAGTCGTCGAAATAAATGCCGGGTTCGATGGTGACCGCGGTTCCCGGAAGCAGTCGCCGGTTATCGTGGGTCTCGAAGTCGTCCAGATGCACCCCGTTCCCGTGTACCTCTTCCCCCAGACTGTGGCCGGTGCGATGTACGAATTGATCGCCGAACCCAGCGTTAGTAATGTTGTTCCGGGCAACCCGGTCGACTTCCCATCCCTCCAGCGACCGTCCGTCACGCACCGCCTTCTGGACCAGCTCGACGGCGGCGTCACGACCACCGCGAACGACCGTGAACGCTTCCGCGTATCGCGTTGGCACCGATCCTCCGGTGTAACCCATCCAAGTGATGTCAGCGTACACGGCGCCTGGCGTCGTTACTTTGCCCCACAGGTCGAGAAGTAAGACTTCGTCGGGGCCGATGATGCGGTGCCGTTCTCGAGTCGGCAGGTAGTGGGGATCGCCGGCGTTCTCCTGGGCCGCGACGACCGGGCGTGAGTCGCTAGTCAGGCCCGCGGCCTTGAACCACGCGGACATGGCCTCCTGAACCTCGAACTCGGTGACGGTGGCGCCTCCCCGTATTCGCTCGGTGACCATTGCGAACGCCTGGTCCTTGATAGTGTACAGAGCGGTAGAAGCTGCCTCATGGTTGGCTAGAGCCGCGTCGTCCCACACAGCCTCGAATCGCTGCACAAGATCGCCCGAAGAGCGCACGTCGACACCCAGTGTCCGAATGGCGTCGACCGTGCCGGCGTCCACCCGGGAGACATAAGGAATCGCACATTCCGGTGAGAACTCCATGGCGACTGAGGCGCAACCGTTGACCAGCGATCGTAGTCCGCTCTTGAGCCGGTCGTGTCCTGCATACTCCATCTTGTCGCCTGGGAGGTGGTTTAAACGGTCGCGTTCGATCGTGTGGACTAGCGCTCGTGGCTCTCCGCTGCTCGGAATCAGGTAGTACCAACGGCGGGTCGTTAACTTGGCTCCCGTATTCAATCCGGTTACTCGTCTGGCGATGGGGTTCGACCCGTGAAAATCGTAGAGTAACCACCCGTCGAGGTTGTCCTCCCGGAGGGCTTCTTGCACGGCACTGACATCGAGAGACATGTGTGGAGTATAGCAGCGGGGTCTTCGCCATTTCCGGCTCCTGAACCCGCCGTCTACGTGTTATGACGCCAGTGCAACGGCGAAGGTTTGAATTTGCCTTGGTCGGGGTGTTGCGGACCGTCGCTGGCCATCGCCGCGGCCACTCGTTGTACACGAAAAACGCCCGCGAATCGTTCCGTTTCGCGGGCGCCTCGATGCGCAAGAAAGGAGCTGGCTAGGGAGCCTCTTCTTCTTCCGCTTCGACCTCGACCAGTACACCGTCTTCGTCAACGATGGCGGTCGGTTCCGGCATCTCTTCGAATTCGACCGCTTCAATTACGCCATTCTGATGACTGAATTCGTAATTGCTTCGGACCGCTCTAGAGTTGCGCGGCACGCGGAGGGTGATCTCCACGACCTCGTCCTGCAGAAGCGGGCGCCTCATTCTGAATTCGCCGCCCGTGAGCGTGTCACCGGCTTCGTCGTACCAAAATTCTTGCACGGTGAAACCCGCCAGCGCCAATGGGGAGGTGTTCTGGACTTGAAACGTGGTAACGATTTCGCCGCTTGCACGAGACGATCTGGGCACAAGGTAGCCGATTTGCCCGGGACCTCGAACAGCCGCGACGAGTCTTGACTCCGTGTCAACGTTATCGATTAACGGGCGAAGCATTACCGTCGGAGCCTCCATCTCGGGGCCCGCTTCCTCGACCTCCCCGCCGCATCCGACAGAAAATACACCGACCACCAGAACACTCAAAAGCGCCACTACATTCAGGCGTTTCATTGCTGACCTCCGGGTTCGCCACCAAAAGCGGTAAAGGCGGATTATATGGTGTGGCTCAGAGAAACTTCAACAACAAGCTCACATCTCGCCGTTCCAGTCTTCAGGTTCGCTCTCGCTTGAGCGAAAAACCTCTAGGTGCCACTTGCCACCACCCCACGGTTCGATGATCTCGGCGGCAACCACATCCACCAAGATCTCCGAGAAAGCACGGCTATCGGGATCCCCCTCCAGGTGGTAGGCGGATTTCTCCCAGGCGAAACTAGGGTAGAGCACGAGAGTGAGGAACAGATCATACCCATCGTCGACGACGATCGTCTGCCCGCAGGGGCGTTTGAGGGTCGAATGATAGACGAGGTATTTTTCCGCGCTATGGGCACGAATGTATCGTTTGAGGGAGAATTCCCTGGCAACGATTTCCTCGACCGCGATCTTCTTCTCCCAGCAGTCGTGACAGTACTTGGCCTCGACTCCCGGTTCAGACACGTCCTTCGCTCCGCAGAGCGCACACCGCATTTGAGCCGTTGAGCCGGTAGCCACGTCGCCGATTTTAGCAGGCTCTCGCTGGCACCGACAGTCCATTCGCCTTGTTAAACTGTGCAGATGATTGACCGGCCGAAACACCTGGGGCTGCGGCACGTCGCGCTGTTTACGAAAGCGTTCGACGAGATGAAACGTTTTTACGTCGACCGGCTCGGTTTTGAGGTCGAATGGGAGCCGGATGCCGACAACATCTATTTGACGTCCGGTAGCGACAATCTTGCGCTCCATCGCGGCAACACTGGCCGCGATGCCGACGGCGGGCGATTAGACCACCTGGGTTTACTCGTACGAGGGCCGGGTGACGTAGACCGTTGGGCGGCCTACTTCGACGAACATGGTGTTGCGGTCAAAGACCGGCCGCGGAGTCATCGCGATGGCGCTCGGTCGCTGTACCTCTTGGACCCGGACGGAAACACCATCCAGGTCCTCTATCATCCGCCGATCAGTGATCTCTAAAGGTGTAGCGACTGTGTAGATGGGGCTAACCCTCCAAGAAAGTCGGCGCGTACATCTGCTCGACGTATTCCTTCACCATCCGGCGCGTCGTGAATCGCGGCGCCAC
>DQEK01000051.1 GCA_003533545.1 Acidobacteriota bacterium
CTCGGTGGCACGATCGACTAGAAACTTTTACCGTATCACCGGACCGCAGACCGTCACTGTCATTCCTGACACACCCGCCAAAAGGCGAGAATACGAGGAAGAGGTTGTTCAAACCTTTTACCTCAGTAATGCCGACGTCGCCGAGACGATTGACCTTCTACGTCTGGTCATAGATCTGCGACGCCTCGCGCCGGTCACCGCAACACGGGCTATTTCGGTTAGAGACACTCCCGAACGACTGGCTGCCACTGCAAAGTTAATCTCGGCAATCGACAAGGCGCGCCCGGAGGTTGTAATCGATGTTGAGTTGCTCGAAGTCGACCGACAGCGACTTCGCGACTACGGGCTTCAGTTCGCGAGCCCAGGATCACCCGGAATCGATGGCTTCGCCACCGTTGACGAGTCCAATCTCACTCTGGAGGGACTCGGCGCATTGACCCGCTCGAACGTTTTTGTCGCAAATCTTCCGGGATTGTTCTACCGATTGCTGAAACGTGACCAGTCCACACGCACACTCGCCAACCCCCACCTCCGAACCTCAGAGGGGCAGGCGGCGCAGGCCAGATTCGGCGAACGAGTGCCGGTTCCAGTCACGACATTTGCACCGATCGCAGCTGGAGGCATCCAGCAGCAACCGATTACGTCGTTCAACTACGAGAACATCGGCGTCAACATCGACATTACGCCATTTACGCACCACAACGACGATGTCTCTTTGGACTTGTCTATCGAGGTCAGCAGTATCTCTGGGACCGGCTTCGGCGGCTTGCCGACCATCGGCAACCGCTCGATCGACACGACTATCAGACTGAGAGACGGGGAAACGAACATCCTAGCTGGGTTGATACGAGATGAAGAGAGAGAGGTGCTAGAAGGTATCCCCGGGCTGAGCGATATTCCGCTCATAGGACGACTGTTCGCTCACAATCAACGGCAGATCCAGGAAACCGATATTGTCGTGACGTTGACCCCGCGGATCATCAGACTGCTCGACCTCGAAGAAGAAGACCTACGAGCGTTCCGAGTCGAACGCGACACGAGCACGGGACTCGACATCAGCGCACCGCTTCCCGCGCCGCTACCCTTGAGCGAGACTCAGCCGACGGCTCCCACCGCCGACTCGCCGGATGGCGCAGTACCAATTATCCCGTTTCCACCAACACCACCACGGTAGGCAATGCTACACATCGGCGCACCAGTGACGATTGCTCTCTCAGGTCCGTTCGACAGTCACTCTTGCACCAAGTGCAATCAAGCGGTCGACTAACTGCCCATACCCGCGCTCCACGGTTTCCAGCGGTTGGATTCGGCTAGTTCCGTTGGCCGCAAGGGTCGCAGCGATCAACGCCATCCCAGAGCGTAGGTCTCTGCTATCCAGCGTTCGGCCTGTCAACTGAGTCGGGCCATCAACGATCATCCGGTGCGGATCGCAGAGGAAGAGATTAGCCCCCATGCCACTGAGCTGCTCAAGAGCGAACAAACGCAACTCGTACATCCAGTCATGAATTAGGGACCGCCCCTGTGCTTGGGTAGCCAACACACTAACAAGACTGACCATGTCGCTCGGAAAACCCGGCCACGGCGAAGTGGTGATCTGGCGGATCCCAACCGGCGAAGATGGCAGAACCAAGAGTCGGTTATCATCGACCTCGCACGCCACCCGCATGCGTTCCAAAACACTAACGATCGGCTCCAAATGTCCGGCGTTGGCGCCACAGACCTCCAGCTCGCCTCCAGTGACCACAGCCGCGACAGCCCAGCTCCCAGCTTCAATGTAATCTCCATCCAGTCGGTGTTCCGCACCACTCAGTCGATTTCCACCAGCAACGCGGATCGTCGAGGTACCAGCGCCTTCAATCTCGGCTCCCATCCGCGATAAAAAACGACACAATTCGACAACATGCGGTTCGCATGCGGCATGTCGAATTTCGCTAATGCCAGGAGCAGTCACTGCCGCGAGCAACGCTGTCTCGGTACCTGTGACGGACGCTTCCTCCAGATACACCGACGCCGGGAGGAGACCATCTGGTGCCTCCAGCACGTAATCGACGTTAGCGTCGTCCCGTCGCCATCTCACACCCATCGCTGCCAGTGCCTGCAGGTGGGCCGATAACGTCCTTCTCGCAGGAAAGTCCCCCCCGGGTGGTGCCAGTCGGACACTGCCGCATCGCGCCAGGAGCGGCCCACACAGCAACACCGAACCACGAAGCCGCCCTACCAAACTGCGATCTGGCTCATCCCCCAGCAACTGCTTACTCTGCACCGTCAGCTCAGTCGTACCAACCCCGTCAACGTCCGCACCCAGACCAGATAGCAAATTCACCATCACTTGGACGTCGTTAATTCTTGGCACGTTGGTCAGCACGCACCGTTCTTCGGTCAGTAAGCACGCCGCCAGCAACGGCAACGCCGAGTTCTTATTTCCCTCGACCTCCAGTCGCCCAATCAGACGGTGCCCGCCCTCCACAACCAACGTTGTCAGGTCTTCACCAGTCCCGGTGGGCATTCGTGAACTCATTTCACCTCGTTTCCGTTCACCGCGCGGCCGCAAACAGGGTCACCCGAACACTCCGACATAGACCAACTCTTCGCGGAGCAGAACACCGAAACGATCGACTACTGCCGACCGGCAGTGCTCGATGAGCGTCCGCACATCGGCCGAAGTCGCTGCACCATCGCTAACAATGAAATTCCCATGAATCGTCGATACGACGGCCCCACCGACTCTACACCCCTTCAGACCTGCTCCATCGATGAGCGCTCCGGCAGTTCGAGGAACACCGCCAGAAAGAGAATCGTCTGTGACACGGGGGTTCTGAAACACACAGCCCGCCGATGCCTGGGCGAGCGGCTGCGTCCGCTTCCTGAAACCAAGCGATTCCCTCGCCGCCGCTCGAAGTTTAGCGGGGTCGCCAGCTGCCACGTCGAAGTTGGCCCAGAGCACGAACTCACCTGTGTGCTGCACTCGGCTCTCGTCGTAGCCGAACGCCATCTCCGATCCAGACACACGTAATATGGAACCAGTACGGTCGACGAGTCCAACTTCTGCCACCATGTCACCCACCATTAGACCGTCAAAGTGTGCGTTCCCGTATATTGCACCGCCAACTGTTCCTGGTGTACCAGCCCAACGTTCCAGACCCGCCATCCCTCGCTGAATGGCCCACCGCACTAGTCCATTAAGCGTTACACCACCATCTGCACGGACTGTTGATGTTCCGTGAGCCGAAATGGCCCCGTGCCGCACTCTGACGACTAGCCCGCGCACACCACCATCGCCAACTAGAACATTCGACCCGCCTCCGAAAACCGTCAGCGGCAAGTCGAGTGCACGTGTCACCCGAACGGCCGCCACAATATCAGCCGGGTCGCTGGTCTCAAGCAACCAGTCCGCCGCCCCCCCAGTCCGAAATGTCGTCAGCCCGGCTAATGGAACACTAGCTGACACTCGCTCGCCAAACACCTCGACCAAGCGGTGACGAACATCCTCAGGCCTACCACCACCCGGCGCTCCCGGGCTTTCCTCAGTCATCACGAAACATGCATCAGGCGTTGTTCAAGGCCAATAAGAGCCGCTACAGCTTCACGATGCTCGCACAGCTCGAAACCCAGCCAGTCTCCTGGTCCAAGTTGTCCAGCGACCGGCAAATCAGCGCTAATTACCGTCGCAATCCGAACATATCCGCCAGTCGTTTGTCGGTCCGCCATCAGCACAATGGGTGTGCCAGACGGAGGCACCTGTACCGTGCCTACCGGCGTGGGCCCAGACAACAGCGGGCTGCTATCCGCCAAGGCCAGAAGTTCCCCTCGCAAACGGTATCCCATGCGATTCGAGTCAGGGTCGATCGTGAACCGGCCCTGAGTAAACGACGCCAACGCTTCTGGCGTCATGCGCTCTCGATCCGGCCCGTTCATTACGCGCACGTGCGCGCCACCCACCGGCAGTCGAAACGGCAGTTCCACCGCCCCAGAAATCGCTGGTCGACCGGTTGGGCGCCCAACGACTAATCGATCGCCAGCTCGGAGCGAACGTCCACCGAGTCCTCCCAGTTGACTCGCTAAGTCGGTGCTGCGACTACCCAACACGGGTGGCACGTCGATGCCCCCAGACACAGCCAGATAGGCGCGTGCCCCTGCACGACGTCGACCAAACCGTAGTCCACCGCCAGGAGGCACACAAAAAGCTCGTCCGGTTTGGACCTGGACTCCGTCCAGCCACAACTCAAACCCGGCACCTGCCACTGCGCACGTAGTCTCCGCAAGGAACTCAAGGGACGGACCAACGAGCGTGACTTCAAGCGTGGCCAATTCGGATGAATTCCCAACCAACCGATTAGCAAGCCGATGAGAACACTCATCCATTGCCCCCGCCACCGGCACACCTAGGTTCTGATGGCCCCAGCGTCCGCGGTCCTGGACCGTTGTCATTAACCCAGGCTCCAAAACCCGAATCATGGTGCACCGACCTTTTCGACAGCTCTAAACCTGACACGGTCTCCAGGCTGGTAGAAACTGGGGGAATCCAGCTCGGGATCGAAACGACCTACCGCCGTCCGTCCAATTAACCGCCAGCCACCGGGCGCTGTCATCGGATAGATTCCAGTCTGAATTCCAGCGATGCCGACGGAACCGGCTGGCACCGAGAGACGAGGCACCTCACGACGCGGCATCGCGATTCGACTGTCAATGGTACCCATGTAAGGAAACCCCGCTAGAAATCCAACCATGTAGACCCGATACAGCACCGACGTGTGTAGGCGTACCACCTCCTCCGTCGTGCAACCCGAGAAGGAGGCCACCTCACCGAGATCAGGTCCATCCACACCACCATAAACTACCGGTACGATTACTTCCCTAGAGGGCGTCTCCATGGCCCCCGGAAGCTCTGCCTCCTCCTCAAGTGCTGTCCAAAGTGAGGCAAGGTCGGTATGGGTCGGTTCGAAGTACACCGTCACCGCGTGATAACTCGGCACAACGTCCCGCACACCGACGTGTCGCGCAGCGCGGATCCGAGCCGCTAGAGCGACCACCCGCTGGCTGATCAGCGGATCGATCCGAGGCGGGTACTCGATCGCCACCGCGGCGTCACCGGCCATCGTGATTCGCCAGTCCGTAGGATTCAGCATCAATCAAGGTCCTGATGTCTCACTTCATCCAAGTCTGACCCCAGCGCCGCCAATAGCCGAGCGTGGATCCCGCCAAACGCTCCGTTGGACATGACAACGACCAAATCTCCCTCGCGAGCCTCCTCCGCGATGGCTCGAACAATGTCGGATACCTCAGGAATGTGCCTTGCGCGAAGACCTGACTCTCGGAGCCCACTTACAAGGAGCCCCTCATCAAGACGTTCACGTGGCGGCAACGAGGACCGATAGACCTGGCCGATGACCACCTCGTCGGCAGACCCAAATGCACCGACAAATTCATCTTGAAAGATGCGCCTGCAGGCTGAGGCAGACCTTGGTTCAAACAAGGCCCAGATCCGCCTGGACGGAAATGCTGCCCGTACTCCTAGCAACGTCTCACGTACCGCGGTGGGATGATGAGCAAAATCATCATAAACGGTCACGCCACGCGCCCGCCCTCGCACTTCCAGTCGTCGCTTGACTCCCTTAAACCGTCCGATCGAGGATGAGATCTCGTCGTAGTCAAGCCCAAGGCCAACCGCCACCGCGAACGCTGCAAGGATGTTCCGGACATTAAAGTCCCCTACTAGCGGCGCCCGCACCTCGACGACAGACGCTCCTCGACGCTCGACAACAAACTGAACACCACCCGAACCAAACACCACATTCGTCGCACGCCAGTCAGCCCCCTTTGCCAGTCCGAACGTCACTACTTCGCACGGCGCTCGCTCCGACAAATCCAGCGCCTCCTCGCTGTCGGCTCCAAGAAGCAACTGTCCCTGCTGCGGCAAAAGCGACACCAGGCGCTGCACCGCTAGGCGGACGGCGTCCAGGTCAACGTAGATATCCGCGTGATCGAACTCCACGTTCCCAACTACAACCAGGCTAGGGAGATACTTCAAGAACTTCGCAGTCTTGTCGAAGAACGCGCTGTCATATTCGTCACCTTCGATGACAAACTCTCGCCCCGACCCAAGGCGGTAGCTGGAATCGAAATTGCCGGTGAGTCCCCCAATCAGAAAACTCGGATCTCGGCCCGCGTCCGTCAACACCCAGCTCACCAGTGCAGCGGTAGTGGTCTTACCGTGTGTCCCGGCAATTACGACGTTATATCGGTCCCACAGAAAAGTCTCCCTCACCATTTCCGGTAACGATCTGTATTTCAGCTTGCCATCAAGCACCGCCTCAACTTCTGGGTTTCCACGTGACACCGCGTTCCCAATGACGACGAGATCAATGTCGTTAGTGATGTGCGCCGCGTCAAAACCACCGTGACAAGTGATGCCACGCACCGCAAGAAAATCGCTCATCGGGGGATACACGTGCTGATCCGACCCCGAAACCGCATAGCCTCGCTCCTTAAGCATCGCGGCGAGTGTCGCCATCGCGGTACCGCAAATACCAATGAAATACACCCTCACGAAACAGGAGCCTCCGTCACCACAACCCTCGCCCGACTACCGCCCACCACACGGACCTCAACCCCCAACGGCACCGTCAACGCCGGTCCGGTCGTGTGGCCGGTTGGCAATCCGAAGAGCACCGGGCCTGGAAATTCGTCGAGCAACTCGGCCAACATCGCGCGGGCCGTCGCCCGACCAGCCGGCTCATCGCATGCGGGGAACTCGCCACACACAATCGCAGCG
>DQEK01000450.1 GCA_003533545.1 Acidobacteriota bacterium
GAAGAAGCGTGGCGCGCTCGGCTTGAGCTGGTCGAAGCGTCCATCCGTGCCTTCGCGCAGGATCCGGGCGAACAGAAAGCTCCCCAGCCGAGCGGTCCACACGACGACGAGTCCGGCCAGGAGAAGCGCTCGTGGACTTGGGGCCTCAGTTGCGCGGAGTGCCACAGCAATCAGGGCAATATACGTGAAGCTTCCGGTCAGGTCGTAGTAACGCTCCGTCTGTAACAGATAGGCCGGGACGAACACGATCCAGTTAATCGCGAATGCGAGGACGGCGCACAAGGCGAAAACCGGGACGCCCGCTACCAAACGTCCGTGCTGACTGCCCGCCCAGGCGGTCGCGACGCCGACCACGACACTCAACAGGCTGACAACGACACTTCTGCGCGTTTCTTGGTTCATGAGGGAACTTTCACGCCAAGAATCATTGGTGAGCCGGGCACGGGCCGAAGTCGCAATCTGCGGTAGTCCAATCCCGTACGGTCTTGCTGGGTCTTTCGATGATCCCCACGGAACCTACGAAGAACGCTACAAAATACTAGCCCACGCGGGTGTTCCGAACGAGACCTCCTCTTCCGACGGACATTCGCCCTACGGTAGTGACGTTGGGCAAGGAGGTCAGAGGGAATATTGTGTTTCTTGTCGAGGTCACATAAAGAGAGCGAGTTGCGACGGCGGCTTGCAGAGGTCCCGACATAGAAGTCGGTGTGGCAAGAAACGACGATAGACTGCACGCATTGGGACGAAGCATGCCGAGTTTGAGTTCCAGTCGGATGATGGCCTCGGTCGTCGGACTGTCGAGCGCCGTAACCGGTCGGGCAGCACCGGAGAAGGCACGAGTGGAACAACAGGTGGACCCCGATCGGGCACTGGTGAAGGCGGCCTCAGCTGGGGACCTCGATGCGTTTGAGACGTTGGTTCGGCGGTATCAGACTCGGGTCGTGAACTACGTACTCGCCATCGTTCGGGATACTGGCGAGGCCGAAGATGTGGCGCAGGAGACGTTCATCCGTGCGCATCGGTCGCTAGGGCGGTTCCGGAGTGAAAGTTCTTTTAAGACGTGGCTCTACACCATCGCGACCAATACCGCCCGAAGCGCCCTTGACCGGCGCGCTCGGCGTAAGCGGGTGGCGGATCAGAGCCTCGATGACGATGCTCAGGGACAGGGAGCCGAGCGGGTCCCGTCGCAGGGACCGGATGTTGAGACGGCGCTGGTGGCACGCGAGGCGATCGACAGCGCGCTCGCAACGTTGTCGGACGAATTGCGGGTGGCGGTGGTTTTGCGGGACGTTGAAGGGCTTGACTACCAGGAGATTGCTGAAGTCACGGATGTTCCGATCGGAACAGTCGAGTCCAGGATCTTTCGGGCGAGACGGAAGCTGCGGACTTTGTTACAACCACTGAAGGAGACGATCCATGCACTGCGATGATGCGGGGCCGTTGGTGCACCGTCGTTTGGAAGGGCGGCTCGGGGCCGAAGACCGCACGCGCTTACTGCAGCATTTGGAGCACTGTGCTGGGTGCCGCGAAGAACTGGAGACCCAGGAAGCGGTGGCGGTAATGCTGGCCATGCGTCCGACGGCCGAGGTCCCGCTGGGTTTTGCCGATCGCGTTATGGCTAATTTCAAACCGGCGCCAGGGTGGCTGGATACCGTCAATTGGCGAGTTTGGACGTATCGTCTTACGCCAGTCGCGGCGACGCTGGTGTTACTGGCCGCACTCGGGTTGGCGTCCACGGAAGCGGCTGAACCCCTGGAGTTCTCTGATCTCGTGGCCGACTGGGTGGTGGAAGAGGACAGCGATGCGTTGCCGGCGAGCAGTGTGTTTTGGGAGGACGAGGTGTCCGAAGACGCTCTGCTGGAAGCGGTGTTGACGGTAAATTACGGTGAGCCGTTTCGGTAGAACGGACGGGACGATTGATACGAACGGGAGAATCACGATGAATAGCACGAGCATGCGCCTCTGGGCGGGACTCTTCGTGCTGGTGGTCTTTGTTGCCGGGGTGGCCGGCGGAGTTGCGTTGCGGCCCTGGGTCGAATCCGATCCACAACCCGAGTTTGGTCGGCGCGGACTGCGCCGTGGTGGCCCCCCGGGACCGGTGGCTGGACGTCTCTTCGATCGAATTTCGGCTGACATCGGTCTGACGGCTGACCAGAATCAACAGTTGCGCGCGGTGTTCGAAACCCGGGGGCAACGGATGCGCGAGATCGACCAAGAGGTGCGGGACCTCTTCGAGACTGAACAAGCGCAGATGAACGCTGAGATCGCGGAGATCTTGACCCCCGAGCAAATGGAGCTCTTTGAACGCGAAATTGTCCTGATGCGCGGGAGACCTCGTTCTCCTCTACGGCGAGGTGGTCCGCGCAGTCGAGAATTTCGGCGTGGTCCGCGGAGGGACTGAGACCGGCCGAATCTCTGACCATCGCCAGTCCCCATCACGGCACCCGTCGATGATGTGCTGGCTTGGTGGCTGCCGATACTAGCCTTTTCTGTACCTACGAATAAGATATAGGTTCGTTTCTGTGAGTCTGGGCGCCTGTGGTGGGCCGGCCGCGTCGCGGCGGGTCGTTTGGCCTGGACGGCGAGGAGAGCCTACGTGAAGATTTTGGATTACACCGGTTGCACGGTATCCGTCGGTTTGGCCACGCTGATGTCAGCGTTGACGCTGACTCCGTCGCTGGCCACGGCACAGGACGGTGGCTGGACCCATTGGGGCGGCGACGCGTCCAGCACGCGCTACGCACCGTTCGATCAGATCGACGCCAGCAATTTTGAGAACCTCGAGGTGGCCTGGGTTTGGCGTGGCGACAACTTCGGACCCAGCGTCGACAACATCATTCGCTCGACTCCCATTTACGCCGACGGCAAGCTGTTCTCGGTGGCGGGTTCCCGCCGCACCGTCGTAGCTATCGAACCGACAACCGGTGAAACGCTTTGGACGTTCCGTGAGCCCGAGACGAAACGCTGGGCGGATTCCATGCGGAAGAATTACGGCAAGAGCGTTGCTTACGAGGAGGTCAACGGCGAGGGTCGGATCTACATCGTGACCCCAGCATTTTTCCTGCATGGTCTAGACGCCGACACCGGGATTCCGATCGCCGATTTTGGCGACAACGGGACCATCGACCTCCTTGCGAACTTTGGCTACGACTATCACCCGACCGACGGCCTTCCAGCTGAAGTGGGATACATCACGAACTCGTCGCCTCCCATGGTCACCAACGGGGTGGTCGTCGTCGGCAACAGCCATGAGCAGGGCTACCGTCAGACGCGTCACGAGAACGTGCCAGGTCACATTCTTGGTTACGATGCTGTGAGCGGGGACTTCCTGTGGAAGTTCAACGTCATTCCGCAGTCGGAGAGCGAATTTGGGTTCGACACGTGGGAGAACGACGCGTGGTCCTACACTGGTAATGTCTCGGCGTGGGCGCCGATGTCGGCCGACGAAGAACTGGGTCTGGTCTATGTCGCGACCGACCCTCCAACTAACGATTTTTGGGGCGGGTTTCATCCAGGCGACAATCTTTTCGCGACCACAATCCTTGCACTCGATTCCCGGACCGGTGAACGGAGATGGCATTTCCAGACCGTTCATCATGACATCTGGAACTACGACAACCCCACCGCGCCGAATCTCGTCGACATCAGCGTGAACGGGCAGCAGATACCGGCGCTTGTACAGACGACGAAGCAGTCCTTTGCATATGTCCTGAATCGGGAGACTGGGGAGCCGGTTTGGCCGATCGAAGAGCGCCCGGTGCCGCAAGGACATGTGCCGGGCGAGTGGTACTCACCGACTCAGCCGCACCCGACCAAGCCGGCTGCCTACGAGATGCAGAACGTCAGCGTCGACGAGCTCATAGACTTCACTCCTGAACTACGCGCCGAGGCGACGGAAATCCTCGAACGGTACGAGTATGGTCCACTTTTCACGCCACCGCTGCACAGAGGCAACGATCTTGACAAACGCGCGGCCATCCACTGCCCGGGGTCGAACGGCGGCACGAATATTATGGGTGGTGCTTCGGTTGATCCTGAGACCGCTATTCTCTATGTGGCCTCGACCAAGGCCTGTTCCGCGCCGATGCTGACCCCCGGTCTCGCGGCCGACGCCGAAGACCCGAACCCCATCGGACGAACGGTTTCCGAGTGGGTGGCCGGTCCCGGAGGGGTCCGTGGCCCGCAGGGGCTGCCGCTTTTTAAGCCGCCTTACGCGCGTATCACGGCGATTGATCTCAATTCTGGTGAAACGCTCTGGTGGATTCCCAACGGCGACACTCCTGATCGGTTTAAGAATCATCCGGCGCTCGAAGGAGTAGACATTGGGAATACCGGCGCGCCGACGCACCCGACTCATGTGAGCACCAAGTCCCTCCTGATTTACGGTGAAGGGCGTGGTGGGGGCTCGGTGCTGCATGCGCACGACAAGACCACGGGCGCACGAATCGGGACTGTGAACATTCCGGCTCCGACCAACACCGCCGTGATGACTTTTATGCATGAGGGTGTGCAATACATCGTTGCACCCATCGGCGGCCGTGCGGGTGGTCGAGGTGGTGGCTCCGGAGGCCAACACCCTGGCGCGTTCGCGGCACTTCGGTTGCCTGACTAGGCAGGCAGACCACAGGGGCACTTGGAGGCGGGGTTTGGATTTGTCCAGAGGACTGCTTTCGTGTGTCTGCGGTTCGGCTGGGATTAAGATCGTGAGATAAGCCCCTCGACGGGCTTCACGGTCACAGGCTATCGATTCGAACGACATCATGATCTGGTTCGGTGTCCGAGCCGAGATGGACTGGGTCTCGGGTTCGTTTTGCGAGGGTTGAAAGATGGCGGTTCAGAGAACCGGCACGGTTGTCGGCGAGGCCCTGGTGGCACCGGGGCTTATGCGGTTTCGCTTGATGCCGGAAAACGGCAATCCGTTTGCGGGTTACGAGGCGGGTCAGCACATCGCGCTGCACCGTGAAGACTGCAAGCTAACGAGGAAACTGGGCACCGGACAGGACGGCAAGCCGGTCTATGAGCCTGAATGCGACCCGTGGGGCCGACAGACGGTCGGTCCGATTACGTGTTCCTACTCGATCGCTTCGTCCCCTGCGGACACCGCTGAGCACGGATGGCTCGAGTTCCTCGTGGGGTGCGAGCATGGCGTGTACGGCTTGCCGGGGCGGCTGAACGAAGCGTTGTTTGGGATGGTCGAAGAATCCAGCTGCGAAGTGCGTTACCACGACAGTATCTCCGGCGCGTTCACGCTCGCCGAGAGAACTGATTCGGCGACGAGTGTCCTACTGGTTGGCACCGGGACGGGCGTAGCGCCGTTTGTATCGATGATTAGGCAGTTGCATGCCGCTGCAGACGGCAGTGACGAGCGACGCTACACCTTAATCCATGCGAGCCGAACCCAGCCCGAGCTGGCCTATGACGGCGACCTGTTCGAGATTGAAGGGGCTGGGCGGTTTGATTTTACGTATGTACCGACAGTGAGTCGTCCGTCGCAGAGCAAGGATCTTGATCCGCGAATTGGGCAGGGGCGGGCTAGCAATCTGGTTCGGCACATTTACGGACTACCCACGGGAGAAGAGGAGAAGCTGACTAGAGCGTCCAACGATGTAGCCCGGGTGGCTGCTAGCTTGGCGGTGGAACGATTGGTGTCTCCGATTCTCCCTCGTCATCTGAGCGCGGCCGCGCTGCGGGAGCGCGTTGACCCGTCCGCAACGGTGCTGCTAGCCTGCGGCAACCCAGCATCGGTAGCCGACATCAAGTCCACCGCCGCTCGTCGCGAGATCCGGTTCGAGCAGGAAGAGTATTAGTGGGCAGCCGCCCAAGAGCTATCCGCCCATAGTGATGCGGCGGCCGTGACACCCGTCATTCAGTCTCAGGACTAGTCCACAATCGCTTGGTAGATCAGAGCACGTAGGCGCCCCTGGTCATCTAAACCACCGGCGGGAATCAGTTGAGTCAGGTACACGACGACCAACTCTTCCGTAGGGTCGACCCAGTATGTCGAATGGTAGGCGCCTCCCCAACCGTACTCGCCTTTCGATCCGGGCAGCCCTCGAGCGCCGACGTTCTCGACGATCGAGAATCCGAGCCCGAAACCCTGTCCGGCCCGGAATGCTTGATCGGTCAGATGGTTGGTCGTCATCAGTTCGACGGTCTTTCGGCTTAGCAGTCGTGTGTCCTCGAGCTCGCCACCGTTCAGCGTCATTTGGAGAAATCTGGCGTAGTCCGTTGCGGTCGAGAGCAATCCGGCCCCCCCTGAAAAGCTGGTCCGTGGGCCGCTGACGTAGGCCCCTTGACCAACCATGTGGCCAGGGTCGGGCGCACGCTCAAGGCCACCGCCTGCCGCAGAGTAGACGGTGGCCAGGCGGTTTGCCTTCTCTAAGGGCAGGTAAAAATGGGTGTCCTCCATCCCGAGGGGATCGAGAATCCGAGCCTGGAGAAACTCGTCGAGCGGCTGCCCACTGACGACCTCGATCAGTGCGCCGAGGATGTCTGTGTTGTAGCCATAGACCCACTGCGTGCCGGGATGGGCGTCGAACGGCAACGATGCAAGCCGACTGATGGTGTCTCCGACTGGCTCATCACGGTCGGCGAAATACCACCCTTGAATACCGGCGGCCTCCCAACGATCGTTGGCCGGACCGCTGCCGTAGCTCACGCCAGAGGTGTGGGTCAGTAGTTGCCGGATCGTGATCCGACCCCGGGCCGGAACGATGTCATAGCCGCCATCCTCGTGAGCCACGGCGACCTGCGTCCGGGCGAACTCCGGAAGATAGCGACCCACTGGGTCCGAGATCAAGAGTTTGCCTTCTTCCTGGAGCAGCATCACGCCGGTGCTGATGATGGCTTTAGTCTGCGACGCAATCCGGAAGATGGCATCTGTGGTCATTGGCGAGTTTGATTCTCTATCGCGCTGGCCGAACGATTCCAGATACGCCACCCGGCCGCGTCTGGCCACGATGACCACGCCGCCAGCGAGTCGGCCGTCGTCGACGTAGGCTTGCATCACGTCCGTTAACCTGTCGAGCCGTGGTCCAGAGAGCCCTACGGCCTCTGGTCGCGCTCGGGGGAGATCTTCGGCGGAGTGCACCGGTGTGATGAGTGCGGTCAACACCAGTAAGAGGACGAGGGAATGAACACGCCTGGCTGTCATGTAATACCTCTCGGTTCGGTCGTTCATCAGCGCAGTATAGCTGGATCTGACAGCCCGACTCGCGACGTTCGACTTTGGATTGTGGCGGAGCGTGTCTGAGGGGTGCTCGCGTAAAAAGCGACGGGGTGGGTCCCGTTCCGGGGCGGGTTGGTGACCAAGCAGGGGAGGTCCAGACGGGTCTCTATCGTGCGGGTCGTGCTCGGTCTCCAGGCCTCTGGGGTGCGGGCCAAGACGGTGATCAGCGGTCGTTTTGTGGAGGCTGTCCGGCGGCTCGCTGCTGTCTGGCAAAAGCCCGCAAATCAGCGACTTGGTCGAATTCGTCGACAATCTCATGGCCCAGTATTTCTTCGAGTACGTCTTCAAGCGTCACGATGCCGCTAACGGTCCCGAACTCATTAGTGACTACCATCAGATGCTGGCGTTGCTCAAGAAACATTCTGAGCAGTTGGTCTAGCTTCGCGCTCTCGACCACGAAGTGCACCGGGCGCATCAGTTGGTCGAGGGTCGTGTTGAATTCGTCCTTAGCCGCCGCGCCCAGAATGTCTCGCCGGTGGACGATCCCTACGATGTCGTCTACGTCATCGTCGTAAACCGGGACGCGACTGTGACGGAGGAGCTGTTCGTCGGCCGCCGCATTGGTCAAGCTGGTGCTGGTGGACAGACTGAAGAGCACCACGCGGGGCGTCATGATCGCTTCGGCGGTCTTGGTCTCGAGTGAGAGAATGTTGCTGATTACGTCGGCCTCGTGGGGCTTCAGGTCTCCCGACCGTAGCCCCTGCCGGACCATTAGCAGTAACTCCTCGTCAGACACGCGCTCGGCTTCGTTGCTGGAGGCGACTAGGCGGGTCACTCCGCGGCTCAACCAGATCACCGGTGTGAAGATCAGGACTAGGAACTCGAGGGGGCGTGCAATGCGTCTGGCTAAATACCGCGAGTAAACCACGCCGGCGGTCTTGGGAATAATCTCGGATAACAGGAGGATGACGAGTGTGAACGCCGCCGAGAAATAGCCAACCCACGGCGAACCGAACACATTCGAGGCGATTCCTCCGGCGAGCGCAGCGCCGCCCGTGTTGGCTACTGTGTTCAGCGAGAGGATCGCCGCAATTGGGCGGTCTATGTGTGACCGCAGTGTTCGCAGCATCGGCCCGCTGGGATGCCCTGCCCGCTCAAGGGCGTTGATTTCCGCGAGCGGCACCGAATACAGGGCTGCCTCAAAGAGCGAGCAGGCACCGGAGATCAGCACAACGAGAGACACGACCATACACAGTTCCAGCATGGGTGTATGGTCGGTCTCCCACGCACTCGATGCAACCCGCCTGTTAGGGATAGTCGTACAGTGGCTTTCCTCCCGCTACCGCGGATTCTCCAGAAACCGGAGCAATTCGCTGTCGGTGCCTAGAATGAAGAACGTATTCGGGTCCATGGTCCGTTCGTAGGTTTCCAACGACTTCGTAAACGCGTAGAACGCTGCGTCAGACCCATATGCGTCGGCATAGACCGAGGTGGCTTCTGCGTCGGCGGTTCCCCGCAGCTCCTCGGCGGCTCGGAACGCTTCAGACTGAATCTGGGCAAGATCTCGTTCTCTTTCGCCTTGAATCCTGGCTGATTCTCCCTGTCCTTCGGACCGGAATTCTTCTGCGATGCGCTGGCGCTCCGCTATCATCCGGGCGAAAACGTCCTGTTGCACCTCGGGTACATAGTTAATCCGTTTGAACTGCAGGTCCAAGAGTTCGATTCCATATTCCGAGACAGCGTCGGTGGCGGCCACTAGGATTTCCCGCGTGATTTCCTCGCGTCCCGTACTGATCGGTTCGAGTGTTTCCGGCTCGTCCTCAGGACCGACGGCCGTATTTGCTGGCTGGCGGTTACTGGTCCGAACGATCTCGATCAGGTCATGACGCGCGATCGCGTTGCGCGTCTCGCCGTCCAATATGTCGGCTAGGCGAGATTGCGCGGTGATCTCGCTACCTTGCAGTGTTTCGAGGTAGCGCAGCGGGTCGGTAATGCGCCACCGTGCGTAGGTGTCCACGAAAATGAACCGTCTATCCCGGGTCGGCACCTGGTTCGGGACGCCGTCCCATTCGAGGAAGCGTTTTTCAAACCGGTTCACGGTGTCGACAAATGGTGTCCGGAAGTGCAATCCCGGCTCGGTGATCGGGTCACTGACGGGCTCGCCGAATCGAGTGATGATGACTTGGTCGATTTCGGTGACGGTGTAGATGGCGCTTGTCAGGACGAAGCCCACACCCAGCACGATCACGCCTAAGGCTGTTAAATTGCGGTTCACTGGTCACCTCCGGTCCGTTGTGTGGTGTTGGTCAACGCAGCGGTCGCCGCACGTGCCCCCCCATCGAGCGAGAGCAGTGGGAGCACGCCAGTGGCCCCCTCGGCCACGAACACCTTGCGCCCGACCTGCGGCAGGATCTGCTGCATTGTCTCGAGATACATCCGTCGCCGAGTTACCTCCGGTGCTTGGCGGTAAGCTGCTTCGAGGGCCGCAAACCGCGAGGCCTCACCTTGGGCGCGGTTCACGCGGTCCACCGCGTAGCCCTCGGCTTGTAGAATCGCCTGCTGGGCTTCCCCTCGAGCTCGAGGAATGACCGCGTTGTACTCGGCGAGCGCTTCGTTGATGAGCCGGTCCCGCTGCTGCTGGGCCTGGCTGACCTCGTCCCACGATGGTCTGACCGGGTCCGGCGGGTTGACGTCCTGAAGCACGACCTGGTCGACGGCGAGTCCCATCTGGTATTGGGTGGTCAATTCCTGGAGCCTTGCTTCTACTGAGGACTCGATATCCTGGCGTCCGATTGTTACGACCTCGGTGACGGTCCGGTCGCCGACGGCTTCCCGCATGACCGCCTCAGTCATGTCGTGGAACGTCTCTTCGAGATTGCGAACCTCAAACAAGTATTGCCTGGGGTCGGAGACTCGATACTGGACGATCCATTCGACGACCGCCACGTTCAAGTCGCCAGTCAGCATCACCGCTTCTTCCGCGACTCGTCGTTGTTGACCAGCGACCTCGCCGCGGATGTTTCCGACGCCGGTCCGTACTCCGAACTCCTGACTCAGTTGTCGCTGGACCGGGACCCGGTACAGCGTCTCAACGAGCGGTAATTTAAAGTTCAGTCCCGGGTTAGTCGTGCGGTGGTATTCCCCGAACCGTAGGACCACGCCCACTTCCTCGGGTTCGATTTGATACACGGCGCCGAAGACCCCCACCAGTGCGGCGAGGGCCAGCAGTCCCCCGGCGGCGGTGCGCCAGGGGACCTTCGGTATCTTGAACTTGTTCACGTCGAAGCCAAATTGATCTTCCATTGACTACTCCTCCCTAAAGGCGGTTGTTGCCATCGGTGCTATTCGAGTTGAACGAGCGTACCTCGTACTGTAGTCGCAAACAGATGTGGGGTCTCGGTCTATCGATTCTCTCGATGTACCCGTTTCGACGAACCGCTTAACGAGGCGACCTTTCGTGGCGGCCGTCCCCCCCGGCTTGCGGCCCCCTTTCGTCTGAGTTTCTTAGGGCGCAGCTTCTCGCCACCCGGTGGCGATGGCCTTATCTGCGCCCTGCGTGGTCGAGAGGTGCCTACTTCTTTGTGAATTCTTCCCAGTCTCGGGTGGTGCCAGGCTCGCGGTCGGTCTGCATGGCCTGCATCCACGTCGGATATTCCACCGGAAGAGCACTGACCGCGTTTAGCCGTTCGAGTTCGTCCCCGGTAAGTGTCACCTCGACTGAGCGTAAGTTGTCATCGAGCTGATCGAGTCGTTTGGCACCAATGATTACGCTGGTCACGGCAGCTTGGGCAAGCAGCCAAGCGAGCGCGATTTGCGCCACCGAGACGTCATGGGCGTCGGCGACCTCTCGCATGACATCGATGATGTCGTAGCCGAGCACTCTGTTCACGGGCGGAAAATCGAACGTCACGCGTCGGGCGGTCGGGTCGGTCTCTCCGTTCCGCGTGAACTTCCCAGACAGGAAGCCGCCGGCGAGCGGGCTCCAGGGAAGCACCGCGATCTGCTGGTCCTGGGCGAGCGGGATCATTTCGCGTTCGAGCTCTCGACCGGCAATCGAATAGTAGGACTGCGTGCTAATGAACTCGGCCAGTCCGTGTTGTCTTGAAACCCCCAAGGATTTCATAAGCTGCCAAGCTGTCAGATTCGAACAGCCGATATAACGCACTTTTCCGGCTTGGACCAGGTCGCTGAGAGCGCCCAGCGTTTCTTCAATCGCAGTCACTGGGTCGTGACCGTGAATCTGGTACAGATCGATGTAGTCGGTGTTGAGTCGGCGGAGGCTGTCGTCACATTGCCGCATGATGTGTACGCGCGATAAGCCGATCTCGTTCGGGCCCTCGCCCATCCGCCCACGTACTTTCGTGGCCACGACAACGTCCTGGCGCCGCGAACCAAGCGCCTTGCCGAGCATCTCTTCCGATTGACCGGTCGAGTACACATTGGCGGTGTCGAAGAAGTTGATGCCCGCGTCGAGTGAGCGATGGACCAACGCGTCAGCGTCACTTTGTCCCAGGGTGCCGATCGCCTGAAATAATCCCGTCCCACCGAAAGTCATTGCCCCCAGACACAGCTCCGACAGGTAGATTCCGGTGTTCGCGAGACGACGATAATTCATGATGGGGCAGGCCTTTCGGATGAACGCGTGGGCTGCGTCCTAAGTGATTACGGATGACCGGGGCGGTCGCATCGCACGGAGGCGATGACCAAGCCATACTCAAGGTTGAGCATAGCACCCCGTGCTGACCTCGGTCCCTGTCGGTCTCGTGTAAAAGTCTGGTCGCGTTGCCGTCGATGTGTCCGACTCACGACGACCGCTACGAGTGCAACTGTTGCAAAGGGCGCCGCCGACTCGACGAGACCCTGGTCCTGACCCGGTTCGGAGAGCGGGAAAACCTGGAGC
>DQEK01000167.1:0-897 GCA_003533545.1 Acidobacteriota bacterium
GAAATAGATGAACGGATTGTAGGCTTGGGTCGAAAGCAGCGCCAGGGATGTCACCAGTGCTGCTGCTGCCAACCCGGTTCTCGTTGGGGTTAGACGTCGTGTCCAGTCCCAGGTTTGCGGACACGCCCAGACGACCACGGCCGAAACGACCATCGTGCTCAGCAGATACGGCTGATAGATCAAACCAGAGAGCAGTGTGCCGCTTGGTTCTATCGAGCGGAAGCCGAACATCGTTTCTAAGTACCGCAGGGCGTCTCCGAGGTCCGCGGCTCGGAAGAAGACCCACCCGATGCCGACTGCGTAGAACGTGATTCCAACCCGAATCGGTTTTGGTAGTCGTTCGTAGAGTGCCGTTTTCCCGCGGGTTCGCTCGATCGCTAGCAGCGTGCCGTGGAGTCCTCCCCAGGCGAGAAAGGTCCAGGCCGCTCCATGCCAGAGGCCGCCGAGGAGCATTACCAGTAGCAGATTGATATACGTGCGTCTGCGACCACGATGACTGCCCCCAAGCGGCACATAAAGGTAGTCCCGTAACCACGATGACAGCGAGATGTGCCAACGGCGCCAAAACTCGCTGATGGAGGCGGCGCGGTAGGGAGAGTTGAAGTTCTTTGGGAATACGAATCCAAGCATGAGCCCGAGTCCGATGGCCATGTCCGAATAGGCACTGAAGTCGAAGTAAATCTGAAAAGCGTAGGCGGTGACGCCATACCAGGCATCCACCGTGCCCAGCGACCCTGCGTTGAACGTCAGGTCGGCGATCTGTCCGCAGGGATTTGCGAGCAGGATCTTCTTGGTCAGGCCGATGCTAAGAAACGAGACCCCTCGAGCAAACTTTGTGAGGGTGCAGGTCCGTTCCCGTAGCTGCTCTGCGATCTCGGAAAATCGGATGATTGGTCC
>DQEK01000167.1:1290-3158 GCA_003533545.1 Acidobacteriota bacterium
GTCGCTTGGCCCCGGTAAATATCGATGGTGTAGCTCATCGATTGGAACGTGTAGAAACTGATGCCGAGTGGGAGCGTGATCCTGAGGGCTGTATCTAGACGCAAGTGATCCAGGCCGAGCGCGGTCAGCGCCGTATCGTAACTTTCAACGCCGAAGTTGAAGTACTTGAAAAACCCGAGCAGGCCAAGGTTCGTGCAGATCGAAACGATAAGAGCGACACGCTCCCGTTGACTGTGCTGGGGACCTCGCAAGCGAGTGAGAGGTTGTGACCAGCGTGTGGCCAGGGTCTTGGCACCGAGCAGTCGGGCCACCCATGCGGGTCCGCTTCCGACCATGGCCAGGCCACAGAAATAGTCCACCAATGTCGAGAACGCGAGTAACAAGACGAACAGCGGGTTGGCCCAACCGTAGAATAGATAGCTCAGTAGTGTGAGGACGAGGTGGCGGCTTCGTTGCGGGGCGATGTAGTAGAGCAGCAGGGTGAGAGGCAGAAAGTAGAAAACGAAGACGTGAGAGCTAAAGACCATGCTCTGAGATGTCCGCCTGAAGCGACCCAGCTAGGGGTTAGACCCGGTGTCGTAGTAGAGCGGAAGGTCGAAGCGGTCGCTATCCATTACCAAACGTTCGCCTTCGAGTTCAGGGTGTGCTGCGTACGGATCTAGGGCCATCTGGACGACGGTGCCTGAGGGACGTTCCGCGCTGGGAAGCACCTCGGAGTTTCGGATGACCCAGTGCGCGGCGAGGATTTGCGCCGACGGGTAATCGCCGTCGAGAACTTCCAGAACTTCGTATTCAAGTACCAGTAGACCGTTCCGGTAAGGAGCGATGTCGAGTGGTGTCGGAAGGGGCACGTCCGCGGAGACTCGGGCACGCACTGTCACGGACGACACTGCAATCGGTGAGGCACTATCCGCGTCCGCCGAGGCCGGTACGGTAACCTTCGGCATTGGCACCGCCGCAGCAGGGTCGACCCAGATGTCGGGATAGAAGTCAGCCCCGTCATTCGCGGTGGCTTGCATCCAGGCTTCCACACGACTGTGGTCGGCGGCGAAACGACCGATGTGAATCTCCACTCCGTGCCCGCCGCCCCGAATCTTGTTTCCACCTCCGCCCACGGTGTAGGGCCCTGTCATCGTGAAATAACGTGCGTGATTGCTCCATCGAGGGTGGTAGACCTCGAAGCCATTAATACCGGGGGCGCTGTTGATGTTTACCGTCCACCGCCGGTCAACCGCAGCGTTGGTGTCGACGATGGTGAGGTTGCGGTGTTGGCCATCGAAGTACCAGAAAAGCCCACTGCCGTCGCCGGCTAGTGAGGTCCAGCACCCCTCGCCCAGCTGACGCCATTCACCGTTTGGAAGGTCCATCACGCCTGCATCCGGCCAGCGAGCCAACGCTCCGGCTAGCCGTCCATCGCGCGACAACTGAAAGCTGTCTCCGCTGACGGCCCGTTTGTTCCAGACGAGTTCTCTATGGTCCGGTTGGTCGATCGGATGACGATGTACCGCTCCGTAGGATTCTGGGTCAGTGCCGCGCGCATCGGTCCCGACATAGACCCACTCGACGCCGGTATCGAAATCGATCCAGACCGCGAGTGGGAATCCGTCGACCAAGCGGCGTACAGTCCGGTCGTTCCAGCTTACGATCCGCACGCTGTCGTCCGATCGATCTGCGTAAATGACCCGGTCACCTCTGGGTGTGATGAGGGGCTTCGCATAGGCGCCTGGCGTGTCGATAAGTGTCCGTTCACCGACTTCGTCAAACGTGTCCAGACCCATCACCAGAAGCTGGTCGCCGAACCCGAGAATATCGGTGCCGTCGCCCAGGTCGCGGACCCAGACGGCCCTCGTCCGACCGCCAGTGAACGC
>DQEK01000443.1 GCA_003533545.1 Acidobacteriota bacterium
GATGACTCCCATGCCGGCGAGCGACCACATTGCGATCCTCTGTTCGATCGACTCAGCAACCCCCGTGTCGCCAGCATCGTAGGCCGCGCCCACCCTTGCGCCCTGGCGCGCGAAGTAGATCCCACTCACAACTGCGACGACAAGAGCGAAGAACCCAATCAACACGAACGTGTCAGACATCTCGAACGGCGAGTCTTCGACCTCGGTCACAAGCAGCACGCCAGTGATCAAGACGATCAGTTGGGCCGGCGTGTAGATGTAGCGCTGCTTGATTCTCACGACGAAGTGATGCCAGTCGTCTGAAGCGATCGCCCGTGCTTTGGGGTTGATCCGCGGGTTAGTCAGGAAACTCACCACGTTGGTGCCGAACCATGCGCCGGCGGCCAAGATGTGCAAGGTCAACAGGGTGTCACGCATCGACACGGCCGTGGCTCGATGGATAGGCGCCGCCAGCGTGCAAAGTCATCATGAGCAGCACAGTAATATACCAATCAATGTTTGTAATGAATGAACAAGCGGTGCCTCAGCAGACTGAAGAACTCCAGACATGGGAGCGAAGCCTGGCAGGGCCCGCGTCCGGATGGATCAGCGCAAGGGTGCCGCTGAAATGGCCAGCAGCGTCAGTGCATCTCTGCAAGCTCGATGATCGCGAACTCGCCGCCTGAGGGGTCCGTAGCGACAGCCAGCCGGCCGGGCGGGATGTCGAACGGTTCGACGATGATCGCGCCGCCGAGTTCCTTGATCTGAGCAGAGGTCGCGTCGCAGTCGGCCACCGTGAAGTTGATCTGCCAGTGCGGTGAGATGCCCTCTGTCGGAGGGAGGACGATAGCGGCGACGTCGTCGTCGCCGACCTTCAAGAAATCCACCGAACCCAAGCCCGGCATCTCGCGGGTCCCGTGGCCCATGCCCACGACCTCGGTGAAGAACTCTACGGCCCCCTTCGGATCGGGAGTAACGAGATCGGCCCAGCAGTACGCACCCGGTTCGTCAACCACTCCAGCACCGATGTGAGCACCGGCTTGCCAGAAACAGACGACTGCGCCGGACGGCTCGGCGGCAACCCCCAAGCGGCCGGCATCCATCACGTCGAAGGCCGGGGCCAAGACCGATCCCCCATTCGCCTCGACCTTTCGCATCGTCGCGTCGACCTCGGCGACATTCAGGTGAAGGTTCCAGGTGGGCAGTACACCCATATCGACCTGTTCTTGATGCTGGTGGTGCAGGCCCGCAGCAGCGTGGCCGTTGAGACTCGCCACGTAGTAGTAACTGCCCGGCTCGCCCGTTTCGTTCTGCTCCCAGTTCCAGCCGAACAGCGCGGAATAGAAGGCAATGGCGCCTTCGACATCGGCGGTGGAGAGGTCAACCCACGACGGGGCCCCTTCCGCGTACGACTCACGGACTGGCATCAGATCCTCTGAGGTTTGTTATCGCGCGGCGACACTAGTAGGCGTCTCAGCGTTGCCAATGAGGCGATGGGTCCAAGGCAAGGGGTTGAGGCCAGCCGGTGCCTCATCGTCTAGCGACGAACGCCCCTCTGGATCGCGATTCAGATGTGTATGTTGTGTCTAGTAATCTTGGTTGGTATGTATTAACGTACTTTCGTGCGCCATCTCGAGGCACCAGCCCTGCCAGGTCGTGGGCTGCGAACACAAGTTCTTCGGGGATGGCAAGAAATTCGGTCATTGACCGAGCCTGGCTGATCATTCGACGATGAGGGCCGGTGGCGGATCATTTCGTTCCCTGCCTGCGACCAGTCCGCGCTCAGCGGGGGCACGTGAGAAGAAAGGCCGACTATGCCGATCACTGGACTACACACCATGTTCTACTCCTCGGAGGTCGACGCTTTCCGTGCGGTGATGCGCGATGCGTTCGAACTCCCGTACTGGGACGACGGTGATGGCTTCATAATGTTTCATTGTCCTCCAGCGACAATGGAGCCCCACCCCGGTCCGATGGAGATCGATGTTCCTGCCGCTGGTCCGCCGACCCACGCGGTGAGTTTCGTGTGTGATGACATCGACGCGACGATCGAGGAGTTGCGGGCCAAGGGGGTGGGGTTTCGGGGCAAGAAGATGGACATGGGCTGGGGCCACGCCATCGTGATGGTGCTACCGGGCGGGGTCGAGATGGTCCTGGAAGAAGCGCACACTTCCGACGATGCCTGACCACGAACACTCCCGAGCCGAGGTAGTGGTGCCATATCGGATATGGGAGCGACGGACGTGGTCGCGCCCCTCCCTCCTCAAGTCAACCGTGACCGCCCGCAACATCTCCCATGACGTGTGAGTATTCGCTCAGCAAAGATCCGCCACCAAGATGCAGGGCCCGCCGTCGACGAGGTCGCCGGCACCACAAGGCCCAGCCCGAAGAAGGAGAATCTCTATGTCCGCACCGGCCCACGCGCACAAGGTCTACATCAAGGCCGGCCTCGATGAGGTCTGGCGAGGTATCACCGACGGCGAGATGACCGCCAAGTACCGCGGCCCCTGCCATCCAGACCTGGGAATGGCAGAGTTCGGCACCAGAGTCGAATCCGATTGGACAACGGGCGCCACGGTCGAGCACGTCGCCCGCGACGGCAACGTTGTCGCCGACGGCAAGGTGATTGCCATTGACGCACCGAATCGTCTGGAAATGACGTTCCACGCTCACTGGGACCCTGAGCTGGAAGCCGAGGGCCCGGTGCGCGAGGTGTACCTGCTCGAGGACGAGAAAATGGGCCTCACCAAGCTCACCGTCGAGCTCTACGACGCCGCACCCGACAGCAAGAAGTTGGCCGACACCATCGACCATGTCCCGTTCATCATCTCGGGGCTGAAGACGCTCCTGGAGACGGGGACGCCACTAGTGGCCTAACAGGCCCGCACACAACTACTTGTGTGCGCATTTGGCCATCTCTTCTCAACATCACGCTCTCGGCGGAGATTCCGCCTGAAAGGAAAGCCAACTATGGCAATTACTGGGCTGAACACCCTGCTCTACTCCACGGAGGTCGAGGCGCTCCATGCGGTGATGCGTGACGTCTTCGACCTACCCCAGGAGGACGTCGACCCAGACTGGATCCACTTCGATTGTCCTCCGACGAGGATGGAACTACACCCTGGTCAGCCGGACTTTGGTGTTCCAGCTGGCGATCGGATCACCCACGCGGTGTCGTTGATATGTGACGACATGGACACGACGGTCGAGGAGCTACAGGCCAAGGGGGTCGAGTTCCTGGGCGAACCAAGAGACGTAGGCTGGGGCAAGATCATCATCATGGTGCTACCGGGTGGGGTCGAGATGGTCATGTACCAACCCGGCGAAGAATAGACCGTCATCTGAGCACGACTGACTATGGCGATCATTGGGCTGCACGCCATGTTCCACTCCGAGGAGTTCAGTCACCTCATGTCCGCAGCGGTAGTGGCTGAAGATCCTGCCGCGGTTCAAAGTTGACTGACGACGCTGAGCAGAGGATCGATCCCGTCAGACGCCCCACGTACTGACCATTGCCACCACGGCCACCACGATGA
>DQEK01000202.1 GCA_003533545.1 Acidobacteriota bacterium
GTAGACCCATGCAAACCGAGATTCACCCTGACAAGAAAACTACCCGGCTTGGTGCCGATAGAGACCTCGGCGCCCACATCTCCGTCGCGTACGGCCCAGGGGATGTGACTGCCGCTCTTGCCGGTCACCGCCTGGTCGCCATTGCCGAAGTGGACGTACCAAGCGAGGTCGGGCTCCGAAGAGTAACTTCTGCTCGACCAGGATTGGCGCTCTTGGACGTTGAGAAACAGGCCAGGATTGGTGAACGATACTCCTTCGACGGCGAACAGGTGGCCCATCTCGCTGTTCGTGCAGCCAGCGCCCCTGCAGGTTTCGTCAGACGTGATGGGAAGCCGCCAGTCGGAAAAGCCGCCAATCGTCAGGCCTCCCGCCCACGCCCGGGCTTCATCCCAAGTCATCTCCCCGTTTGGGTCAAAGCCGGACGTCTTCGCCCAGTTCGCGTCGCCGAGCCAGGTGATTCTTTGGGTGCTATCGTAGATGAGCTTCACTCCATTGTACCAGCCCCGGTCGATCAGCTCTGCCCGGCTATCGGCGACACATCCAAAACACAGGGCTGCTGTCACGAGCGCCGAGACCCATCTGTCAGTTCTTTTCATCATGCCCCTCGCATCGAGGTGCCAATGTCCAGGCAAGGAATCGGCAACTCTGGTTTAGGCTGCAACCCGTGGGGCCGGGTCCAGCGGACGGGTTAATTACCTTGAGGTATCTCGAACGCGCTCGGCAGTCAGTCGGTGCATCAGTTCGATAGTGTGTGTTGGCGCCTCGTATTCAGCTTCCTCCAACGGCGTTCGTCCGTGGTGGTCCAGTGTCTCGAAGTCGGCGTCATGCACCGCTAGGTACTCGACGATTTCGTCCTCACCCGCTCGGATAGCTGTGTGCAGGGCACTCGGGCGGCCGGGGGGGGAGACATTCACGTCCAGACCCATCTCGACGAGCAGTTGCACCGCTTCCAATTCCCGGCTGCGGGTCGCGAGCAGCACGGCGCCTCCGCCCTCGTTGGTCTCGTCGGCTGAGTTGGCCCCCAAAGCGAGCAATGTTTCCAACATCGCTACGTTGCCAGACTGAGCCGCCGTGAGAAAGGGCGTTAGCCCGGTGGTTCGCCGCGCGGAAGGAGTTGCATCCTGGGCCGGCTGGAGACGGGCGTGCAGGTTTGCGCCCCGTGCCACCAGGTCACGCGCTAGTTCAGTGTTTCCCTGGGTCACGGCGGCATGCAGCGGGGTGCCGCCATTACGGTCGCGCGCGTTCACGTCCGCACCTTGGTCGAGCATGAGCCGAATCACGGCTTCATGTCCTCCCGCAAGGGCAATGAGGAACGCGTTACTGCCGTCGGCGGCAGTGACGTGCGGATTGGCCCCGGCTGCGATTAGGGCCCTCGCACTGGTGGCGTCTCCGTATTCGGCCGCGAAGAGGACCGGACTGAAACCGTTTGTTGATTTTGCGTTGACGTCCGCGCCTCGGTTGATTAACGCGTTGGCGATCAGGGGCGATTCACCCGAGATAGCCCACATCAAAGGGGTTTGTCCCATCCTGGCCTCAGCGACGTTGGGGTCGGCACCACGGCCAAGAAGCAGGCGCACGAGTTCAGCGTTACCGCCGTGAATTGATGCCAGAAGCGGGGTGTCGCCGCTCCAACGTGCGACGTTCACGTCGGCCCCGGCATCGAGCAGTAGGCGCGCTAGTTCGAGATTGCCATTAGCACTGGAGAGCAGGAGCGGAGTTTCGCCATTGTCGTCGGTGGCGTTCGGATCGGCGCCCGCTTCAAGCAGTGTCTTGGCGATTCCAATGTCGTTACGCAGGGCGGCCCAGGCCAGCGGGGTCGAGCCATCGTCTCGCACAGCTCGCACGTTAACCCCGGACTCGACGAGCTCGAGGACCGCGTCACGGTCCCGCCGTTGCACTGCCTGGAAGAGCTCGAGATCGCCGGCAGCCGGAACAACGTTTTGCGCATGCACCAGTGGAGCAGCCGTGTTCAGCAACATCAACCAGCAGACCCAATGCGTCCTTCCCATAGGTCAAATGTTAGACTCGGTCGTAGTGGTTAGACAACTGTTCTCGACAGTCTCGGTGGCGGTGATCCTTCTCTTGGTGCATCCCGCGCCGGTGCGGAGCCAACGGCCGAGCGTTGACTTACCCGGTGAGGTCTTTGAATCTACGGTGAACCGCTACTGTGTCGGTTGCCACAATGACCGTACCCGGACCGCGGGACTAACGTTGGTTGGTGTGAGCGCCTTTGAGGTCGCCGCGTTGGCCCCCGTGCTTGAAAAGGTAATGCAGAAGCTACGGGCCGGTGAGATGCCCCCAGCTGGACGGCCCGGTCCGGACGCAGTCACGGTGACGAATCTCGTGACATGGCTCGAAACCGAGCTCGACCAAGTCGCGGTCGAGGACCCGAATCCAGGCGCTCCGGCGATCCATCGGCTGAATAGGGTCGAGTATGGGAACACGGTTCGAGACCTACTGGGGCTTGACATTGACCATGCGCGCGATCTGCCGGCTGACGACTCCGGGTATGGGTTCGATAACATCGCTGACGTCCTGACGGTTTCACCGCTGCACATCGAGAAGTACATCGCTGCAGCTCGACGAATCAGCCGACTCGCAGTCGGCACGGTGACGCCTCGAGCGGTGGTCGAGAAATATTCACCACCGTCCGGGACCCGAGACGAGGCGATTGACGGGCTGCCGCCGAACGTGCGCGGCGGCATCCTGTTTAAACATTTTTTTGCGTTCGATGCCGAATACGTGTTCACCGTGCGGGTCCGCGGGCGCCGCGCGCCCGGTCTGCCTGCCCCGAAACTCGATCTGCGCGTGGATGGGGTGCGAACGCGGCTTTTCGATGCGGACTTCGACGGACAGGAAGCTAACCAGGGAACCCGAAATTTCGAATTACGGTTGCGGCTGTCCGCGGGTGAACACGAAATTGCCGCCGGTTTTCTCACGGAGTACGCGAAGACCGAAGGTAGCGAGATGCGTGAACCTAACGGGGTCTCCGTTGACTACCTGCTCGTTGGTGGGCCATTTACGCCGACCGGCCCAGGAGAGACTGAGAGTCGCCGACGAATTTTTGTGTGCAGGCCGGAAGTTGGCGGACCAAAGGAGCCCTGTGCGAGGGAGATTCTGGGGAGACTGGCCAGGCTCGCCTATCGACGTCCGGTCACGGTGGCTGACGTTGATCCTCTAGTTGAGTTATTTACGGTCGGACTTACGGACGGTGGAAGCTTCGATGATGGCATTGAGATGGGCCTGAGTGGTGTGCTCGTGTCGCCGAATTTCCTTTTTCGGACAGTACGTGCCCCGGAGGGGCTTGAGCCTGGAGATCTGTATCGTCTCGGGAACATTGACTTGGCGTCGCGGCTTTCATTTTTCTTGTGGAGCAGCATCCCAGATGACGAGTTGCTCGGGTTAGCAGAAGAGGGGCGGCTCGACGAACCTGGCGTGCTGTCGTCTCAGATCGCGCGGATGCTAGCTGATCCGAGGGCGAGGGCGTTGGTTGACAACTTCGGTGGGCAGTGGCTGCACCTTCGCAACGTGGCGGATTGGACACCAGACCCTGAACGATTCACACAGTTCGACGAGGGGCTCCGCCATGCTTTTCAACGTGAAACAGAGGAGTTCCTGGGACATCTGATTCGCAAGGACCAGAGTGTCTTGGACCTGATCGATGCCGACTACACGTTTCTTAACGAGCGCTTGGCAGCGTTCTACGGCATAGAGGGAGTAGAGGGGGGCTACTTTCGTCGTGTGTCGTTGGCGGGCACCCCACGTCGTGGCATCTTGACCCACGGCAGTGTGTTGATGGTGACGTCGTATCCGACCCGGACGTCGCCGGTACTACGGGGCAAGTGGGTACTCGAGAATCTGCTGGGTGCGCCCCCTCCTCCACCCCCGCCTGACGTGCCGACGCTCGCCAGTAGTGCCGAGACCTCAGCGGGCAATTTGCGAAAAGCGTTAGAGCTACACCGCGCTAGCCCGGCATGCGCCGTCTGTCACGCACGACTCGACCCGATTGGGTTTGCCTTGGAGAACTTCGACGCGGTAGGCGCCTACCGGACTGAGGATGACGGCGTGGCGGTAGAGGCGTCCGGAGCGCTGCCCGACGGGACGCTGGTCGATGGACCAGCTGGACTGCGAGGCGTGTTGCTAGCTCGTCGGCACGAGTTTGTCGAAGCACTGGCCGAGAAGTTGCTAACCTACGCAGTCGGCCGGGGCCTGGAGTGGTACGACCGGCCAGCTGTGCGGGAGATTAGGAGACGAGCCCAGTCGGGGGACTATCGGTTTTCTGCACTGGTCGCTGCCGTCGTCGATAGCGTACCATTCAGGATGAGGAGGATCCCGGAGTCATGACCATGGGGACAGCATTGCCGCGTCGTACCTTCCTGAGGGGTATGGGGACCGCTGTGGCCCTGCCGTTTCTCGATGCGATGACCCCGGCGTTCGCCGCACCGAGCGCCTCGATCACCCGCGTGGCGTTCGTCTACACCGCCAACGGCGTCATTATGAAGGACTGGACGCCAGCCGAAGAGGGCGCCGGATTTACTCTGACGAACACTCTTTTGCCGGTGGCCCCGTTCCACGACCAGCTATTGGTCGTCAGTGGTCTGGCCCACCGCAACGGTGAGGCGCTCGGTGACGGACCTGGTGACCATGCCCGAGCGGGCGCCAGCTGGCTCACCGGGGCACACCCGAAAAAAACCCGGGGAGCTGACATTCGCAACGGCCTGTCGGTCGATCAGATGCTGGCTGAGGACATTGGGCGGAGTACTCCGCTGCCGTCACTTGAGTTAGGGCTGCAGGACGTGCGCATGGTCGGTGGATGCGATTCTGGCTACAGTTGCGCTTATAGCAACACCCTTTCGTGGAGCTCTCCGACGACGCCGCTTCCGTATGAAACCAACCCACGCCGGGTGTTCGAACGATTGTTCGGCGACGGCGATACAACTGACCCGGCGGTACGCGCGGTGCAGTCGCGCCAGAATCAGAGTCTGCTCGATTTCGTCATCGACGACGCTAACCGTCTCAATCCGAGTCTCGGGGTCGGTGACCGACGCAAATTGAGCGACTATCTGGACTCGGTCCGTGAGGTGGAGCGTCGTATTCAGAACGTCGAACGCCAGGAGCAGGTTGAACTGCCCGCTTTGGATCGGCCGGATGGAGTGCCGCCGACGTTTGAGGAACACGTACAGTTGATGAGCGACCTGGTCGCTATCGCATTCCAGGCCGACCTGACTCGGGTAGTCACGTTGATGTACAGCCGCGAAGGTGGCAACCGGACCTATCGGTCCATTGGCGTCCCGGATGCTCATCATGGGTTGTCGCATCATCAAAACGATTCTGAGCGCATGGCGCGGCTGCAGCTGATCGACCGACACCATGTCGCGATGCTCGCGTACTTTCTTGGGAAGCTTCAGGACGCTCAGGATGAAAACGGGTCGGTTCTTGATAACTCGATGGTGGTCTACGGCAGCAGCCTGAGCGACTCCAACGCCCACACCCACGACAACCTGCCGACGCTTCTGGCCGGTGGCGGTAGCGGTGCTTTACGTGGCGGGCGTCACCTGCGTTATCCCGATGGCACCCCGATGACCAACCTCTTCGTGACTATGCTCGACAAGCTCGGTTCCCACCGCGATGCGGTCGGCGACAGTACCGGTCACATCGAGCACTTGAGTGGCCTATAACACCGGCGGCTTTCCCAGTTCTCTGATTGCGACGCGATACCGCTACGTCCAGGGGTGACGGTATCGACGTGTCCCTTTTGCGCCTGTTAGGTCTGCCCGTCTATCTGCCCTCGGCGCTCATGGCTGTCGGGCAGATGGCGCTGCTGGTGGTGCTCCCCCTCTACGTGCTCGACCTTGGCGCTGGCACGGCGGTGGCCGCGCTGGTCTTCACTATGCGCGGGTTGGGCAGCGTTGTCGTTAATGTGCCGGCTAGCTTTTTCATCGAGCGGTACGGACACCGAACCAGCATGGCAGCGGCCAACGGGTTGATGTCTCTGGCCGCCCTGGTTATCGCGCTTTCCGGGTCGAGCTTAGTGGTCGCAGGGGGGACATTGTTGTTCGGAGCCGGCATGGGCGCCTGGCTGCTTTCCCGACTCGCCTTCATTACCCATTTGGTACCAAACGTGCGACGGGGGACTGCACTTTCTGGTCTCGCCGGCCTCCAACGGATGGGCCTGTTGGTGGGACCAGTACTGGGCGGCTTTGGCGTTGGGTCCGTTGGCTATCGTGCCGTGTTTCTTGCCATCGCCTGCACGGCGTTGGTGACGGCATTGATCATCTGGGTGTCTATCCCTACGTCAGTGTCTACGTGCGAGACCAGCGAGAGTCTGGAATTCGCGTCGGAGAGTTCTCGTGAACTGACCGATCGTGCGGCATGGCCATCCGGAATGCTGGCTCTCGTGCCGACTATTCTGCGACGTTATCGGGGCATTTTTCTAAGCGCTGGCCTATTCGTCTTCTCGTTGCAGATGCTGCGTGAGCAGCGTCGCTTATTGGTCGTGCTTTGGGGCACCAGTCTAGGTCTCGAGGTCGATGACCTGGGACTCATCGTCAGTCTCGCTGCGGCGGTCGACATGGCGATGTTTCCGGTCGCCGGCTTTGTCATGGATCACTGGGGTCGGAAAGCCGCCGGCGGAAGCTGCATTGGAGTGCTTTCGGTGGCCATGGGACTGTTGCCCTTCACCGAGACAGCCACGGCTTTTGCCCTTGTTGTCCTGCTGGCTGGACTCGGGAATGGACTCGGGAGCGGCATCATTCTAACGATGGGGTCCGACGTGGCTCCTCGCCGCGGTACCAGTCAGTTTTTGGGGGTCTGGCGCATGGTTGGTGATGTTGGTGCTCTTACAGGACCGCTGCTGACCTCAGTCGTGGCGTCGCTCACGGTTGCGCTCGGACTCTCGTCGGTCATTGGGTTGGTTGGGGGAGTGGTGCTCTGCCTATTTGTAGACGAAACGCTGTCGGTGGCGGTCGACAGTCACCAGGGAAGTGAGAGAGAATCCCGGGACGCGCGATAGTCCCGCCTCAGATTGCGGTGGAGATGTTCAAAGAAACCACCCTGGCAGTAGTCGTGAACCTACGCGGATTGATTATTGTGCGCGTTCTGTAGAGCAGGGGTCTGCCCGGCTTGTGTGCCGACGACCCCGTGGAATGGGGGAAAAATGTCAATGACTCGCGCGGTTGTGGCGTGTGCGGTGCTTGTCGGAATTTTTTCGGAGAGCCCGGTTGTGGGTCAGGAGGTCTTGCGGTCAGCGCTTTACGATGTCCGTGTGGTGACTGTGGCCGATGAATTGGAAGTTCCCTGGTCCCTGGCCTGGTTGCCCGGCGGCGACATGTTGGTCACCGAGCGCCCCGGTCGTCTGCGGATCGTTCGCGACGGCGTGTTGCTGCCCGGTGCGGTTCCGGGGGTGCCCGAGGTGTTTGCAGAGGGGCAAGGAGGCCTGTTCGAGGTGCTCCCGCATCCGGATTTCACCGACAACAAGCTGTTATACGTGAGCTTCGCCCGCCCAAAGGGCGAGGGTTCGACCACCACCGTGATTCGCGGGCGTTTCGAAAACGATCGACTTACCGATATCGAGGATGTTTTTGAGGCGCAATCACAGGGGCGCGGGCACTATGGGGGACGCCTCGCTTGGCATCCGGACGGTTACTTGTTCGTCTCGGTGGGCGAGCGGATGGCCCGCGCGGCAGGGGACCTGACGGCTCATCCGGCACAGGACCTGTCGAATCACCATGGAGTGACGGTACGCCTGTTTGAGGATGGTCGAGTACCGGATGACAACCCCTTCGTCGGCCAGGAGGGCGTCCTGCCAGAGATTTGGAGTTACGGACACCGAAATCCTCAGGGACTGCTAGTCCATCCGGACACGGGTGACCTTTGGCTAGACGAACATGGCCCGCAGGGTGGTGACGAACTCAACCGTGTGCAACCTGGACTGAATTACGGCTGGCCGGTAATCGGTTACGGGGTGAATTACGGAAGTGGCGCAGCGATCCATTCGGGAACACGCGGCGAAGATATAGAGTCGCCGGTGCACTTTTGGGTGCCGTCAATCGCGACCTCCGGGCTCATGGTTTATACGGGAGATCGGTTCCCTCAGTGGCAGGGCAATTTTTTCGTTGGAGGGCTCGCCGGACAGCAACTCGCGCGTCTTACCCCAAGCGTCGATCGACCTGGACAAGTCGAACAGGAAGAAACGTTGGCTTATGGCATCGGCCGGGTACGCGACGTTCGACAAGGCCCCGACGGTTACATCTACCTTGCGGTTGAGCGGCGCGGTGCACCAGGCCGGGTGGTTCGTCTGGAGCCACTGCCTAGGAACTGAAGCTGACCGCCGTTCATAGACCGGTCCGTTGCGCCGCCGTGGTCAGCACGTCCGTCTCCGACGACGGGTGCGTCATAGCCTGTTGATGATCGTGTTCAGTGTCTGGCTGGGACGCATTACTCGCTCGGTCAGAGTCTCATCTGGACGATAGTAGCCACCAATGTCGACAGAGTGGCCCTGTGCGGCCAGCAATTCTTCGTTAATGGCCGCTTCGTTTTCGGACAGCTCGCTAGCGACTGTTGCGAAGCGGGTTTGCAGGTCCGTATCTTGGTCTTGCTCTCCTAGCGCCTTTGCCCAGTAGAGGGCGAGGTAGAACGTGCTGCCGCGGTTGTCAATTTCGTTCACCTTGCGTGACGGATAGCGCGCGTGCTCGAGATATTGACCGATCGCCTGGTCCAGGGTCTCGGCTAGTAGCGCCGCCTTCGGGTTGCCTGTTCGGGCGGCGACTAACTCGAGTGCCGGCACGAGCGCGCAGTATTCCCCGAGAGAGTCCCATCGTAGGTGCCCTTCCTTCAACATTTGCTGCACATGTTTCGGTGCGGATCCGCCGGCGCCGGTTTCGAACAGTCCGCCGCCGTTGAGTAGTGGCACGATCGAAAGCATGCGTGCGCTGGTGCCAAGTTCAAGGATTGGAAACAGGTCCGTCAGATAGTCCCTGAGAACATTTCCGGTGACGGCGATGGTGTTTTCACCGCGGCGTATTCGCGCGAGCGAAAACACCATCGCATCCAAGGGCTTGAGGATGCGGATGTCGAGACCCGTGATGTCGTGCTCCGGTAGGTAGGCGTTCACCTTCGTGATGATCGACGCGTCGTGGGCTCGGTCGCTGTCCAACCAGAACACGGCTGGGGCTCCCGAGGCTTTCGCCCGGGCGATTGCTAGTTTGACCCAGTCGCGCACAGGCTCGTCCTTGGTTTGGCACATGCGAAAAATGTCACCGGTCTCGACTGGTTGCCCGAAAATGGTTTCGCCGGTTTCCTCGACGACTCGGATGGTGCCCGAGCCGGGTGCTATGAATGTCTTGTCGTGTGACCCGTATTCCTCGGCTTTTCGCGCCATCAGTCCAACGTTGGAGACGCTTCCCATCGTCGAGGGGTCGAATTGTCCGTGTTGTTGGCAGTCCTCGACGATTGCTTGGTACGTGGTGGCGTAGGACCGATCCGGCACCATGGCGATGGTGTCCTGTAGCTGGTCATCACTGTTCCACATGCGCCCGCCGTCACGTACGACATTTGGCATCGAGGCGTCGATGATGATGTCGTTAGGGACGTGAAGATTGGTGATGCCTCGCCGAGAGTCGACCATCGCCAGTGACGGACGGGTGGCGTAAACGGCCTGGATGTCCGCGTCAATCAGCGCTTTCTGTTCAGCGGGCAGCTTATCGAGTTTGTCCAGAACACCGACTAGTCCGTTGTTGACGTTGGCGCCAACTTCGTCGAGGACTGCGGCGTGTTTCTCAAGTGCTTCTTGGAAATAGACGGCGACACAGTGACCGAACATGACGGGGTCCGAGACTTTCATCATGGTGGCTTTGAGGTGGAGGGAGAGCAGCACTCCCTTCTGCCGCGCTTCATCGATGGTCCGGCTAAAGAACGTCCGTAGCGCCGCTACGTTCATTGCGGCAACGTCAATGATCTCGCCGGCCTCGAGTGTTACGCGGTCCTTGAGTAGGGTGACGGAACCGGCCTCGTCGACGAATTCGATCCGCACGTTTCCGGCCAGTTCCCTAATGACCGACGTCTCGCCGTCGAAGAAGTCCTGTGCTTCCATGTAAGCCACGCGCGTCTGCGATCCGGACTTGGGCCAGTCCTTCATCATCCGGTGCGGGTGCTTTTTCGCGAACTGCTTCACCGCCGCGGCTGCGCGCCGGTCAGAGTTGCCTTCACGCAGGACCGGATTAACGGCTGAGCCGAGTACCTTGGCGAATCTCGCCTGAAGCTCTTGGTCAGCATCGTTCTTTGGGTCTTCTGGGTAATCGGGGATGTCGTAGCCCTGGTTCTGAAGCTCTGCGACTGCCGCCTGCAACTGAAGAATCGACGCACTGATGTTGGGTAGCTTGACGATGTTGGCATCTGGTGTTGTAGCGAGTTCACCCAACAAGGACAGTTGATCTGGAACACGTTGGTCCTCGGTCAACCGTTCGGGAAAGCTTGCGATGATGCGACCGGCAAGGGAGATGTCGCTGGTCTCGATGTCCACTCCGCTGCCCTTGGTGTAAGCCTGTACGATCGGGAGGAGAGCGTGGGTCGCTAGGGCTGGCGCTTCGTCGATTTTTGTCCAGATAATCGTGGCAGATGACATGTCGATCCTTGGGTATGAAGATGGTCGCTCGGACTACCGAGAACCTGCTATCGTACAGCACTGATCAGGAATTGACAGCGTTCGGGGAGACCCACCGTCGACGAGGGCATCGTGAGAGGACAGTGGACGCGGG
>DQEK01000039.1:0-3611 GCA_003533545.1 Acidobacteriota bacterium
AGCTAGCAATATCTCAAAAATATATCGTCAGAAGTGCTGGATTTGGTTGGACTCCAGCAAGGCAGATAGAGATGATTGGTGGTCACACATTTGATCCCTGCACGCAAGTTGTTCTAGATGTTCGGATGGCGCAGGACCATCAGCGTTGGCAATAAAGCTCCAAAAGCCGCAGCCTTGGTTGCTGTGGCGATGCCGGCGTAGATTGATCCCATGACAGCGGCGAAAAGCAGTGCAACTTCCCAGAATGAGAACAGTGAACCCCATCGCCCGTCCCATGAAAATTGATGCACTGAGTCGGTCTCGTCAATCAGCGCCGGGTTCTGATTCACTCGGAGGTAATTACTCAGTCCATAGATCGCAGCTGTACGATCCGCCTGGATTGAAAATTATTCTACGATGAGACCGACCGGCAGTTCGGCTTCCGCAATGTTAACGTGGTAGCTAGGGTGGCGTTTCAGTGGATGGGGCCGGGCGTGAGGGGAGGATCACGCACGGAATGGTGTCGTACTGACTTGCTTCGCATTTATTCTCAATGACGAGTATTTGGCCAGGAACTAGCTGTACGAAAAACCGGATGCAGACTACTCGTAGGGCGTGACTTCGTTCGCATCCATTGTGTAGCTGGTGGATAGGTCGAGCTCGCCGTCTGCAAATCCGAAGGCTGAGGTCTTTGCCTCGGTAGACATGATGCCACTGATCCAAACCGGATCGTACAGTCCCCCTGTCTCGACCCCCGGGGTGACACTGACATGCACCATCTGGTTGGGTGGTGGAACGGGGGCGTGCATGCAGGCGCCGACGTAGGGTACCAGGAAGAATTCGGTCACCTTGTGGCCATCGAATTCCAGTGGCAGCACGTAGCCCGGCATACGAATATTCGCACCGTCCAGTTCCTCGACGACCGCAAACGACATCCGCCTGCGCTGCTCCGCGATCTCCTCCAGCATGCCGAGCAACTCGTCGACGTCGATCCCCTGCTGATTCAGTTCCTGCTCGAACTTCTCCGCCCACTCCATCATCTCATCAGTGACTCTGGGGGAGAGCGGGCCAGAAACTCGCGTACGATAAATGGTATCAAGGCGGTATAGCTGGTCCGATGTCAGGGCTTCGAACGGGTCCTCGAAGGTGGACGCAGGTACCAGATCCGCCCAGGTGATTTCACGCATATCCTCTGCATTTGCCGGCCCCAATGCGAGGGCAAGCAGTACCCCGGCAAGGCACCATGTCCGCAGGTGTTCAACCCATACCACTGTTTTCATCCACAAGCCTCTTGATCTGTCATACGCGGATGGTCAACCCGTCCGCGAGTGAATTGCGATAGGCCCGGTAAGCCGGAATCAACCCGACGACGGCACCCGCAAGTAGGACAAGCGAGAGCAAACCAAGTTCATAGGCGCCGGGCGGGCCTAGCGCAATGAGGATGCCGAACCGATCCTGCAGCACTGGCTGGGCCGCGACCATCAAAATATACAATAAAGCCAGGCCGATCCCTATGCCGATAAGGGTCAACACCACGGCTTCGCTCACCATCAATGCAAAGATGTGGTGCCGCCGCGCGCCAACGGAACGTAGCACCGCCATCTCCCGTCGGCGCTCGTTAAGACTGGTGAGCAGGGCCACGAGCATGCCGCTCAGCCCTACCAGGACCACGAACACCGACACCACCAGCAGCATCTGTTCGGCCACGCCCATCACACCCCACAACTCGGTCAGGGCCACCCCGGGAAGGATGGCGAGCAGGGGCTCTGCCCGATACTCGTTGATTTTCCGCTGCAACTGAAAAGTCGCGATCTTGGATTTCAGGCCCACCAGGAACGCAGTGATGGCCTTGGGAGATAGATCCCTCTTCCGGGCCTGTTCCGCCGAGACCTTGGTTCCGGGCATCGGTGCACCGTCTCTCCAGTCTACGTGGATCGCTTCGATGCCCTCGAGACTGACATGTATGGTGTTGTCCACGGGTGTACCGGTAGGCGCCAGGATGCCCACTACGCTGAATGGTTTGTCGTCGTGCTGGTGGAACGTCACCTTGCCCGCTCCGTGGGCGATGGCGATGTCCTGGTCCAGTCGATATACCAACTCGCTCGCCACCTCGGCGCCGAGCACCGCATCGAACACATCCTCGAAGCGGCCCCCCTGTGCGAACGTCAGCGGCTGTTTGCGGCCGAAGCGGTAATGCTCGAAATAACCGTGGTCGGTGCCCAGCACGCGGAACCCCCGGTGGGAATCACCCAGGGATATGGGCACGGTCCAGGCCACGGCGTCGTGCCCTGCGATGTCCTGATAGCTTTCCCAGGTGATGTTGTTGGTAGCGTTGCCGATGCGGAACACCGAGAACAACAACAGCTGGATGGAGCCGCTGCGTGCGCCCACAATGAGATCAGTGCCGGAGATGGTGTTGGCAAAGCTCGCGCGGGTCTCTGTGCGTATGCGCTCGACTCCGATCAACAGCATGACGCTGAGTGCGATCGCACCGATGGTCAGCAGTGCGCTGAAGCGGCGGTTGAGCAGGCTCTTCCAGGCGAGATTGAGAACGGCCATGGTCAGTGGGTGGGGCAATTAATGTGACCGAAGTCGATCACACGGTCGAAGTGTGGGGACAGTCCGCCATCGTGGCTGACAAACAAAAGGGTAGTACCGTGCGCGTTGCAATCTGCCATAAGCAGGCGAATGAAGGCGTCCCGCAGGTCGGTGTCGAGCGCCGAGGTGGGTTCATCGGCGATGACAATCTCCGGCGAGCCGATCAACGCCCGCGCGACGGCGACCCTTTGCTGCTGGCCTACGCTGAGGTCCGTCACCGCTTTAGCCTTGATCGTGTTGTCATTCAGATCGAGGTGGTCCAACAAGCGCAGCGCCTCGTTCTCCACGGTCGATTGGTCTGCAGCACGCTGCCGCCGGCGCTCGGAAAAACGGCAAGGCAGCGTGACATTGTCCATGACGCTCAGGTAGGGGATGAGGTTAAACATCTGGAACACGAACCCGATATGGTCGGCGCGGAAGTGGTCCCGGCCGCCCCGCGACAGCCCAATCAGCGATTGGTCTAGGATTCGAATTTCGCCCGATTGCGGTAGCATCACGCCGCCCAGCAGGCTCAACAGGGTGCTCTTGCCGCACCCACTGGGTCCCTTGATGAAAACCCGCTCCTGCTCGAAGACCTTAAAACTCGCGATCGAAAGTACCGGTGTTTGCCCGGACTCCCAGGCGAATTCCAGTTGCTGAACTTCGATAATTGGTTTTGACATACATCGCTATTCAATAGAGGCTACGGTAATAAAAGACGGGCCGCATCCGGCGTCAACTCCCCCCCCGACTGGCCAGTAGGCGTGATGACTTGTGTGTGAATTTCTGTATTGCCTGGAAACAGCAGGAAGATCTCGACGTCGATATGGGTTAGCGCCTCGATATTTCGGCAGTCGTAGGTCAGCAGGGCGTGGAACTCGGAATGGCTTTCCTCTTCTCCTTCGTGTTCTTTCTCGTGCTCACCGTGGTCATCGTCGGCGTGTTCACCCTCAGTCTCGTGCTCGACGTTGGACGCGGTCAACTCGCATTCGGCATTTTCAGGCAGACCCAGAATCCCGCCACTGGCGAGGACCTCGTCGGCTTGCGCTATCGCC
>DQEK01000039.1:3895-4149 GCA_003533545.1 Acidobacteriota bacterium
TCCCGCCACTGGCGAGGACCTCCTCGGCTTGCGCTATCGCCCGGGCTTGATCCTCCGTGGTCGCCGCATGCTCGAAGCCGACTAGGTTAGCCGCGGGTGCAGTGAACTCGATCGAAAGCGTGGAATCCGACATGGCGACATTTAGAGCCGCGGTTCCATGCTCATGCGCACCCAGCTGCCGTTGCTCTGCCGTCGAGAGACCAACAGCAAGGATATAAGAGCCCACGAGCGTAATGCCTGATAGTGTGGCGCGT
>DQEK01000353.1:0-150 GCA_003533545.1 Acidobacteriota bacterium
CGCCTACTGGGCACCGTTACCACGTCAGTACAACCTCTATCGCGTATCGCTCGCCGGGCAACTAGTCGGCGTGACCGCGTCCACTGGCTTCACCGGTAACCTTCAGGTAACCCCTTACGTAACCGGCGAGATGGTCGCACGCGACGCGGC
>DQEK01000353.1:492-4752 GCA_003533545.1 Acidobacteriota bacterium
CAGTCCACTCGCGCTCGGCGACGTCGGTGCCGACCTCAAATACAGCGTGACGTCAGGTCTGACGCTGGACGCGACGTACAACACTGATTTTGCGCAAGTCGAGGTCGACGACCAGCAAATCAACCTTGATAGATTTAATCTATTTTTCCCTGAGAAACGGCCTTTCTTTCTTGAAAATGCCGGAGTGTTCACCGTGAACAACGGAGGCAGCGCCAGCGGGCAAGTGAATCCACAAACAGAGTTGTTTTTTAGCCGCCGTATTGGAGTCAGTGATACGGGTGCACAGATTCCTATCCTCGGAGGGGCGCGTCTCTCGGGCAAAGTGGCAGACGACGTGACGGTCGGCTTCATTAACATGCAAACGGAATCGGTGGACGGGACGACACCCGCTAACAACTTCACCGTGGCCAGGATGCGCCGTGAGTTGCCTAACCGCTCAAGTATCGGCGGCCTGTTCGTCAACCGACAAGCGACCGGAGCCCAGGCGCTGGGAAGCGACTACAACCGCACCTACGCAGTAGACGGCCGGTGGGGTTTCGGTCAGAACGGCCTCGTGCAGGGCTTCGTGGGTCGCACCGAAACACCCGGTCGTGACGGCCGCGACCACGCGGCGAACATTTCCGCTACCTACAATTCCGCACGCTGGCGCCTTATCAGCGGATATCAGGAAAACGGCGAGGACTTCAATCCAGAGGTCGGTTTCGTCCGACGGACTGGTTTTCGAAAGTACGATTTCGGACTCAGAAACACCTCTCGGCCCAGCGGGGTTCTGAAGGTGCAAGAGTTGACGCCTCACATGAGTTTCACTCGCTTCTGGAACTTCGAAGGGATCATGGAAACATCGTTTCTGCACCTGCATTTTCCGGTCGAGTTTGAAGACAGCACCTCTGTCGGTCTGTCAGTTGACGTTCGAAGCGAAGAGGTCTTTCGTCAGTTCACTGTATCGGACCTACCCATACCTGTCGGGCGGTATGACTTCAACGAGCTCACGTACTCGTACAACTCGAACCGGTCGGCGCCGTTCAGCGTTGGCCTTCGGGCTACGACCGCCGGGTTCTTCGGCGGAGACATCGTCACCTTGCGACCCTCGCTCGACGCACGATATGGAGAAACGTTGAATCTGCGGTTGAGCTACAGCCGCAACGACATCGACTTACCGACTGGCAGCGTTGTTACTAACCTCACAAGTGTGCGCGCTGCTTACAATTTTTCGCCACGACTCTTCGCGCAGACACTGCTGCAGCACAACGACAGCGCGAACCTCTGGTCGGTCAACTTCCGCTTCGGTTGGCTTCAAGACGCCAACACCGGCTTATTCTTCGTCTACAACGAAACGGATGGACTCGGCGGCATCGTCCCGTCTTTTGCCGGACGCAGCGTGATTGTGAAATACAGTCACTTGTTCGACGTGCTCGATTAACACGACTGTCGGTCAGTACGCCTTCCTAGAGCGCACAAGTGCCACTTCGACAATTCGTGTTGTCTTAAACATTCTTGATAGCCCTGCTGAACACGGCTTGGACGAACTTTACGACGCCCCTCCTTTGTCATCAGTGTTGCTGTGTAATGGATTAGTCTGAGGTTTGTTGCCCTCACGCACGTGGGGATGCAGCAAAATAATGGACCAGCCAGACGGTGCAGCGGGTCAACGGGGGGTCGAGGACGTTGGACAGATGGGTATGGGCATGGACAGAGTGGCTTCAGAGCTAGCGGCACGAACACGAACGACCACACGAGCTAGAGGCGCCGTCCGACGGCACCGAGGAGTGTGCATCATGTCGAAGGGAACTCGCGTCGGCGTCGGCGGATCGCGTTGGCTGGGAGCGGATTTCGTAGCGGCAGTAGTCAGGCTAGCGGTCGCCGTACTGATCGTGATGAGTGTTGTCGTCGCGACGGCGCAGCCCCCGTCGGCGGACGGGACCTTCACCACGAACCAGGCGGCCAGCGGCTGGTCGGTCTACGGCGTGCAGTGCGCAGAGTGTCACGGATCGGCCCTGGAGGGGATGGTGCACGCCCCGCCCCTCTCAGGCGTGGATTTCCTGAACAGTTGGGCGGGACAGACGACCGATGAGCTATTGGCCTACCTGCGCGACGAGATGCCTCCAGGACAAGCCGGTTCGCTCAGTGAGCAATCCTACGTGGGCCTGGTGGCTTACCTGCTGGAGTCGAACGGCGCCGTGCCTGGAGAGCGCACCTTGACAACAGATTCGGGAGTGGTGATCGGCGACGCGGCGGACATCTCGGAGGCGCGCCGCGCGGCGCAAGCGGGCGAGCGGCTGCGGCGACGATCGTCACGGTTTGTCAACCGGGAAGTGCCACACGAACTGGCCCCGGTGACCGACGCCATGCTCGCGGACCCGCCACCGGAGGACTGGCTAAGCTGGCGACGGACGCGAAACGGCCACGGCTACAGCCCGCTCGATCAGGTGACCCGTAACAACGTCGCCGACCTGACGCTCGCGTGGTCGATCTCGATTCGGCCGGGTAATCACCAGACGACACCACTGGTGCATGACGGCGTGATGTTCCTCGCTAATCCGGGAAACGTGGTGCAGGCGATCGATGCGGCAACTGGCGACGTGATCTGGGTGTACCGCGCGCAGCTTCCGGAGGACGCACGGGCCGGCGCCACCCGCACCCTGGCGTTCTACGCCGACAAGATATTTCTCGCCACGGCCGACGCCGCGGTGGTCGCCCTCGACGCACGCACCGGAGCGGAAGTGTGGCGGACGGTCAAGACCGACTACACGCAGGGCTTCCGGCAGAACGCCGGCCCGGTCATCGCCAACGGGGTCGTCATCACCGGCACCAACGGCTGTGACCGATACACCGAGCAGAGCTGTTTCATCACCGGCCACGACCCGGACACCGGCGAGGAACTCTGGCGGACGTCCACAATCGCACTGCCAGGCGATCCAAACGACGCGTCATGGGGTGACACGCCGACCTATCTGCGCGCAGGCGGGGACGCCTGGATCCCAGGCAGCTACGACTCGGACCTCGGGCTCTTCTACATCGGCACGGCGCAGGCGAAGCCGTGGGTGGCGGCGAGCCGCGGCATGACAACGCGGCAGGACGCGCTCTATACCAACTCGACGCTGGCGCTGAATCCGAGCACCGGACAGGTGCGCTGGTACTTCCAGCATGCACCGGGCGAGACACTCGACCTCGACATCGTGTACGAGCGCGTGCTAGTCGACGTCGACGACGAAAAGTGGCTCTTCACGATAGGCAAGGACGGCATCCTCTGGAAGCTCGACCGCCGGACGGGAGCGTTCGTCGCCCTGCGCGAGACGGTCCACCAGGACATCTTCGAGTCGATCGACCGGACCACGGGCGAGCTGACCTACAGAGAGAACCTGCAGGACATGGCCATCGGTGAGCGGGTGTTCGCTTGCCCCAGTTTGCTGGGCGGCCACAACTGGCAGGCATCGGCATACCATCCTGGCACCGGCGCCCTCGTCATCCCACTCCACCAGGCGTGCATGTACCTGACGGGACGCGAGGTAGAGTTCATTGAGGGGGGCGGCGGGACGGCCGGCCGCTACGAGCTGTTGGAGATGCCGGGCAGCAACGGCAACGTCGGGAAGTTGGCCGCCTACGACGTGCAGACGATGGAGGAACTCTGGAGCCACGAACAGCGGTCGCCGTTCCTGACTTCCGCGCTGACAACGGCGGGCGGATTGGTCTTTGCCGGTGACGGTGCCCGCTACTACCAGGCGTTCGATGTCGAGACCGGCGAGGTGCTCTGGAAAACGCGCCTCGCCGCGTCGGCCCACGGCTACCCAATTACCTACGAGGCCGGCGGACGGCAGTTTATAGCCGTCCCCGCTGCGCTGGGGGGCGTCTTCCGCAGTCTCACCGCGAATCTCAGCCCAGAAATCTACCAGCCCGAAGGGGGAAACGCGCTCTTTGTCTTCGCTCTGCCGGAGTGAAAATTAGGCCGCACTCGCCAGCGCAGCTTACATACCGGCCACCACGTACTTCGTGAAGGCGGAGCCCGCATCGCTGAGCGATGCCGGTCCCTCGGCCACGAAGACGTTGCCGTCCTCGTCCACTCCCACACCCTCTCCCGTCACACCGTGGTTCGGCCGGCTGTCGGATTCCCACGGCGGAATGAAGCCCACGAGCACGTCCTGGTCGACAGGTCCGATGCGGACGCCGTTCCTCCAGTTGATGTGCCGAAGCCGACTGGACTCGGAGTCGATGGCGTACACCATCTCGTCCTCAGTGATAAAGAGGTCGCTGATGCGCCCGTAC
>DQEK01000225.1 GCA_003533545.1 Acidobacteriota bacterium
TCGTGACAGGCATACTCAAACATCTGATAGTCAGGCTCGGCGGTGAGCGGCATCTGGATTGTCCACGGCGCCGTGTACACGTTGGGGTCCTCGATGGTCACCGTCCACATGATCGTGGTCTCCGAGACGCGCTGATACCGCTCCACCACGTGCAGCGCCCTACTGGTCGGGATGCCCTTGATGCGCCCGCCGGCGAAGCTCGAGGCAATCCAGCCGCGGGTATGGAAGTTCTTGGTTTCGACCACCAAGACGTCGTCTTCCCAGCGCGCGCGGGAATCACCCATCCACTGGCGCACGCGGCCGTCGACGAAGGGACCGTTGGACAACGGGATAATCCGCGCGTCGTGGATCATCTCGTGGTAGATGGCGACGTGGTCTGGTGTCTGGACGATGCGGTAGGCGTTGTTGTAACCGGCTGGGAGCATCGAGCCCGGAACCCCGCGCGAAATACACCGGTCCCAGACGCTCATGTGCTGATAGTGGTCACCCTCGTTCGCCAAGTTGTAGGCTTTGGCGTCCAATGCCCACTGCTGGATCGGCGCGCGACCGTCCGGGGGGTCCACGACGAACGAGGTCTGCCCGGTCGACAGCACCGTGTCACCTGAGTCAAGCCAGTAGCTCCCGTAACCGCCCACGTTGCGTCCGGCTTCGTATCGGCGGGCCGGCGCGGCATCCTGAGCCGCCTCACGTATGGCCCGTTGTTGATTGCGCTCCGCCATCTCTTCATCAGTGAGATAGGCGCGCGCCTCGCTGGCTGGTCGCTCAATCGGGGTGATCGTCTTGTTCCCCCAGATGCCTTGAAGGTCCGGCTGGCCGTCAGGTGTCCGCGGCGTGGTCCAGTTCGGGTCGGTCACCCGATCGACCTGCGCCGCCGCCGGCGGTGCCCCGATCAACGTGCAGGCGAGGGCAACGGCGGCCATTCCGAACGTCCACGAGGTCATTGGTCTCTGCATGGCGCGGCTCCTTGCTACGTGTATCCGTGGTCCTGTGGGTCGTCACGCATAATTCACGCGGCGACCCGCTCAAGAGTATGCGATGGAATAATCCTCCTCTACTGCCTTTCCCCGCGTCAACCAAGTGGCTCCCGCAGCCACTGCCTTTGTCGACGTAGTAAGGCCACGAGCAGGACCACAAAACCCACACCCACGACGCTGTGCACCATGCCAAATACTGGACTGGGCATCCCCTGTGGGTAGTAGGGTTGCAACACGTCGATGCGCAGGAAGGCCTCGTTGACCGCCCCCCCAACCAGCATGTAGTAGCTAACGGTCATGCACGTGATGTGCACCAATAGCCAACGGCGAATGGAACGCATGGACACGGCCCAATAGCCCACGGCGATGACGGCCAGCGTGACCACGGCCAGCCAGTGGGGAAAGAAAAACACGCCGGTCCGATAGACCCCGAGTGCCGTCACATTCGTGACGAGCATGGCAGACACATACCATCTGCCGGCTCTCCTGTGGGTTGCAGTGCCCTTCGCGCGAAACACAACAACCGCCCCGATGCACAGCGACAGCGCGACGCCTACAACGTGTGTCCAACTGACAATCGATATAAGCAGTGAGTTGCTCCACTATTTTTTGTTGAGTGTCGTGTCGCCCCACGCGAGGCTCATGAACTGATTCGTCGGGGCCGTCACGACCACCGGCTCGGTAATGGTGTACTTGTCATCCGGGCCATCGTAGTCACGTACGGTCAAGATGGCGCTCAGCTCTTGAATGGAGTAATTGCCCTGGCCCTCACCTTCCGCGTCCTCGAACTCGAACATGCCATCGGGGGTGAGCTTGAGACTGGGGCTCCCGCCCTCCGCTTCGAATTCGGTTTCGTCCTGGAGGAACACGCCACCGCCGACCAGCTCGAGCTCAACGGGAGACGGACGGCTTCGCCGCCGACTGGAAAACCCCCGCGAGCTGACCTCTCGGATCTGAGCGGCACCCTGATAGCCATCAAGCCTGTATACAAACCGATACGCCGCCCCCTCGAGGCCAATCAGCTGAAACTCGCCGTCCTCGTCTGTGACCGCCGTCCGCATTTCGCCACCGCCATCCTCCCGTTGGATCTCGATCTCGACGCCCTCGAGGGGATTCCCCCACGTGTCAGTCACCGACCCCTGGGTCAGCCCCCTCTGCGCAAACGCGTCGCAGGCGAACAGCGTGGTGACGCCCATGGTGACCACGGCCACCGCGACTGTGCGAAATGCCATCGTGCTCTCCTTTCAGGTCTCGCGCCGCGAGATGCTCGCCGCATGATAGCGTCAACATTACCCTTCTGAAACCCCATCGTCAGGGGCATACTGATAGCCAGAAAGATGTCAATGGGTAGTCGACTGATCGCGCTCGTCGCGCTATCAACACTCGTCACGCCAGCGGCCTTTGCCGCCGACGTCGTGGAGTTCCGGAAAGTGGACGTGTTCACGCCGGACGACAATGGCAACGAGCAGAAGCACGACGCTCGACTCGAAATTGACACCGACGCCAATGAAATTCGTTTGGTCGACGAAAAACGCGGCGCAGCACGGGCTACGTATGCGGTCATCCCCATCGACCGCGTCACCGCGCTCGTCTACGTGGTCGAACTCGGCATGCGCTGGGGTGGAGTCGTCGGGATGCGCCCCGCCACGCACTGGCT
>DQEK01000405.1:0-2329 GCA_003533545.1 Acidobacteriota bacterium
CCCTTCACATTGTGGCCACAGATGATGTGCTGCTCACCGACCTCCTTCGCTATCAGGTCCGTGTTGATGAAGACCTGGCCGGTCTCGACATCGATGTCACGAATCACGAAACGCTCAGTGGACGTGTAGGGCAACGGCGTCGCCCACAGAAACTCTCCCGTTTCCCGGTCGAGCACAAACAGCCCCCCGGGCTCACCCAGGGTGACCGCCACTTTACGTTCCTCGGCACGCCCGGCCACGGCGGGGTTGATCCACATGACGGCGTCGGGATCTGGATTTACGACCGTATCGATCAGCGTCCGCTCCTGGACGAAGTCCTGGTCCCAATCGTCACAGGGCAGGTGTTGATAGTACCAGTCCATCGCCCCCGTGTCCGCGCTCAGTGCCACGGTCGAGTTGGAGTACAGCTCGCAGGGCGTGCTGTCACCGACATCCCACGTGCCACGACGCACGAGTCTCGTATAGGGCGCCGGGACCGCAATCCCCCAGTAGACGAGCCCCAGCTCCGGGTCGTAGCTCCCCGGGAGCCCCCACGGGGAGACGTGCCCTCGCCGATCCGTGGGCAGGTCGCCCCACGTCTGGCCACCCGGATCGTCGGACCCAGCCGCGGTGTAGAAGCGCCACGCCTCCGCTCCCGTGTTGGCATCGTGCGCGGCAATGAAGCATCGCGCCGCCAAGTTGCCCGGGCCGCAGGTGCGTCCACTCAAAACGCGGCCATCGATGACGATGGCGCCGGAAGAATGCGTAATGCCGTCCCGGTAGTCAGCCAGCTGACTCTCCCAGCTGACCTCACCCGTGCGAGCGTCGACCGCCACCAAGTGCGCGTCGGCCGACAGATGGAGAATATTGTGGCCATAGATCGCCAGGTTGCGCGTGCGGTTGCCGATCTGGGCGTACTCCCGCAGATCGGCGGGCGCGTCCCTCCGGTAGTCCCAGATAAGGTCTCCGGTCTCAGCATCCAGTGCCTGCAGGTGATCGCTTCCCGGGTGCGCGATGTACATCACGCCATCGTAGACAAGTGGCCTGAGCTGCTGCGGCCCCTCGTTGTCCATCGCGCGCATCCAGGCCAGCCGCAGGTCCCCGACGTTGTCCCGGTTGATTTGCTCAAGCGGGCTGTAGGCCTGATGGTCGTAGGTCCGATGAACCATCAGCCAGTCCGCTGGATCGGGGTCGCGCAGCATCGCGTCGGTCACGGGCACGAAATCGTCCGTCACGCGCTCTTGTGCCTCAAGGGGAGCAACCAGACAGAGAGCCACGACATACAGTAACGTCGGCGTTCGAGTGCTCGGCTTCCGTTTCATCGTTCCCTCCCCTTTTGCCGGTCTCTTCCCCTCACCGCCCCCCCGGGAGCGCCAGGGCAATGAGCTCGGGAATCTCGCCACCGATCGTCAGCGCGATGAACTGCCGTCCTCCGTACATATAGGTCATCGGGGTGCCGAGCGCGCCAGCCGGGAGGTCGACCGAACCGACCACCTCGCCGGTGGCCTTGTCGCGGGCGATCAGGCGGGGCCCGCCGTCGCTCCCGCCGGCCGTTAGAGGACTGACGAGCAGCGTTTTCGTGATCACCGGGCCACCACGCCCGTCACCGCCGAGCGACGGCAAGTTCAGGTGGCGTAGCCGCGGGTGGTTACGATAGCGGTCGCCGTCGCCGTTAGGCTGCATCCACGCCTTGTCTCCCACGTTCAAATCGATGGCCGTCATCCGCGAGTAGGGCGGCTTGAACAACGGCAACCCCTGGGGCAAGGTCGGCTGGCGTCCGCTCCCGAACGCGCTCTGGGTGTACCGCAGGTTGCCGCCTTCGGCCGGGTCCGGCGTGTAGTACTTCAGGACCGAGAACGAGTTGTTCGAAGGGACGTACAGCAGTCCGGTCTCCGGGTCCACGCCCGACCCCTGCAGATTGGCGCCGCCATCGATCGCCGGTCGCTGGATGGTGCCCTGGGTGCCGCCCTCGATGGTACGCATCGGCGGCGTGAAGAGCGGCCCGAGCCGGAAATCCCTGACCGCCTCCATTGCCATGGCCCGGATCTCAGGAGTGAAATCGACGAGGCCGTCGATCGAAACGCCCTGGTACTCGAACGGTGGCGGCTTGGTGGGAAACGGCTGGGTGGCCGACAGCACCTCGCCCTCCAGATTGGTATCGATCTCCACCGGGCGCTCCTCGATCGGCCAGACCGGCTCGCCGGTGGCACGATCGAAAACGTAGGTAAACCCCTGCTTGCTTACCTGGGCAAGCGCCTTGACCTCACGCCCGTCGACGGTCACGTCGACCAAATTCGGGTGGGTCGGAAAGTCGTAATCCCACACGCCGTGGTGCACCGCCTGGAAGTGC
>DQEK01000405.1:2509-3644 GCA_003533545.1 Acidobacteriota bacterium
CTCGCCGGTGGCACGATCGAAGACGTAAGTGAACCCCTGCTTACTCACCTGAGCGAGCGCCTTGACCTCACGCCCATCGACGGTCACGTCAACCAGGTTCGGGTGGGTCGGAAAGTCGTAATCCCACACGCCGTGGTGCACCGCCTGGAAGTGCCACTTGCGTTCGCCGGTCCTGATGTCGACCGCGACGATGCTCTCCGCAAAGAGGTTGTCGCCGGGCCGGTGTCCACCGTAGTAGTCGCTGGTCGGCGTGCTGGTCGGGAGATACACGTACCCCAGCTCGTCGTCGGCGCTCATCGCGGCCCACACGTTGGTGTTGCCGGAATAGCGCCACGACTCGTTCCCCCAGGTTTCGGCGCCGAAGTCATCGCCTCGCGGCACCGTGCGAAAGACCCATCTCAGTTCGCCAGTGCGAGCATCGATGCCCTTCACCCATCCCGGGGGCGCCTCCTTCGCGACGACGTAGTCGGTAATGGTCACCGGCGTGACCACCACCCCGTTGGAGACAATCGGCGGAGAGGTCACCGAGATCCAGTTGCGGCCGCGATGGTCGTAGCTACCCCGCTCGGCGCGCGGCACGCCGGTGAACAGGTCGACCCGGCCGTTGTCGCCGAACTCGGTCGCTGGCTCGCCGGTGCGCGCGTCGACGCTCAGCAGATAGCCGTCGGTGGTACCCCAGTAGACCCGCTCGATCTCCCCATCACTCCAGTAGGCCGCCCCGCGCATGTTTGACCGGCTGGCCGGTGGGCCGTTGAGATAGCTTTCCGGGTCGTGCACCCAAACGTTCTCTCCCGTCCCAGCGTCGTAGGCGGCACCCAGACTGAGCGGTGTCGGTACATACAGCAGGCCGTCGGCCATGAGCGGCGTTGCCTTGAAAAGCCGGAGCGACAGGCCGTAGTCGGGGTTCCCGGTCCCACTAGGTGACTCGCCCAGCCGCCCGCGCCGCACCAGCTCTTCGGTGATGGCCTCGAAGTCGAGTTGCCCGTCCGGCGTGGGAACCCGCCAGACGATCTCGAGGCTCGAGAAATTCCCGGCATCGATCTGGTCGAGCGGTGAGTACTTCGTGCCGCCATTGTCTCCGCCATAGCTGGGCCACTCGCCGTTGGTGGCACCATACTGCGCCCAAGCCGGGGCG
>DQEK01000377.1:0-2261 GCA_003533545.1 Acidobacteriota bacterium
GTGCGCTGGAGCTTGAGCAACGTGAACGTGTCTGGAACGAGTTCAAAGACTAGCGGCCGATACTTGAGCTTCCCCCGTAACCGCCCCAGAGCAGTCGCCAGAATCCGCCGATGGTCTAGTGCCAGCGGAACGCCAAACGCCACCCTCCTCTTCCTCGCGACGCCGCGGCGCGGTGCCATACTCCCATCGAGGTCCCGAAGAGACTCGGGCACCAATCCCGCCTCGTACAGCAGTTCGTAGCGCTCAAGCACCCGTTCGTTGTCCCAGGAAGCCGTACCTGATCCGAAGGTGATCGCGACTCGCCCCCGCCGCTCTCGGCGTGACAACTCATCATCACCAGTGGAAACCCACTCAGCAAGCGCCTGGCGGATCCGGGTCAAAATTTCGGGTTCACCGTCCCGGCGATCCTCCCAGGGAAGACACTCGTAGACGCCCCGCCACGACGCGGCGTGTTCCCCGGCCACTTGCCTTTCCCGCACCAGTGCGAGATAGGCGACCGCGATTACCCGGGCGCGCCCGTCCGAAGCGAGCGCTCGGTCTCGGTCGCCGAATGTGTAGAGCTGCTCGACATAGGGCAACGCCATCCCGGTCTGTTCGTGCACCCAGGCCCGGAGCCCCAATTCGAGCGTGCGGTGCCGGTCCGGGTCCAGCGGGCCGAACGGAAGGGCACCGTTACCCCGCACGCCCGCGTCCCCGGGGACCGTCAGGATGCGAGGGTCCTCACCCGTCACCGCAACAATCGTGGCATGAAGCCCGATGGTCAATGCGCGCGCCATCACCAGCAGTCTAACGGTTCCGGCCTGTGATTAAGACCGGGGATGGCGTCGCACTCGGGCCTGGTTTAGTGTGGCGAGGGTGTGCGCTTCAGCAGCAACACTTCACACGCGTGCGTCTCCGCGTGAACCCTCCTGAAAGAAAAACGGCGCGGCCCCATCGGACCGCGCCGTCGTTAGCATCCCCGATCAACAGGTGGACCAACAGAACCTGCCACCTCTACCGCCCCCGCCCTCGGCGCGCGCCACTCCCACGGCCACGCTCTCGACGCTGCTCCATCCGCCGCGCTATCTCGCGATCTTCCTGCTCGAGCACCCGGACTTCTTCCTGCTGCTCCGGCGTCAGGATTCGCCAGACCTGGGACCGAACGAAAGCACGCTGCACCGCGGCATCACCTTCGGCATTAGCCAGTTCGGCTGCGACGGCTCGAATGGCACCCTCATCCGGTGTTTCGGCGGTCTCGGCGTTCCGCAGCGCCTCGCGCACCTTGCGGACCCGTTCCCCGACAGCGCGGGTAGCCTCCGCGTTTTGCTCCATCACGCCGCGGACAAGCTGACGCTGACTTTCAGTGAGGTCGAGCGACCGCAGCGGTAACATCGTGCCGCCCGAACCACCAGGACCGCCGGGTCGTCCCATTCGACCACGCCGGCTACCCGACCCATCGGGCGGCTGGCCCCACGCGGCATCCGCAACCGCGAACATCCCCAAGGTCAACAACGCGGCGGTAAACAGCATCCACTTCGTCTTCCTATACTTCATGAGTGTCATCTTGCCTCCTCGTTCGGTGCCTATCAATGAGAGTCGCGGGCCGGGAGATAATGGTGAACCCCGCGGGTCATTTGGCGGCACGCAGCGAACACAATTCCGTAACGTCTGGCGTCCCTCACTGTTGTTATTGACCGAACAAACCTCCCCGTTATTCCCCATCCCAACGAAACCCACGTAACACAAAGAAGAAAAATGGTCAGCGCCTTGTCGGGTCTCGCCGGCTACGCATCCTCTTCGCCGCCGTTCAACGGCGTTGGTCATTGACCTCAAAATAGTCGTCACAGAACAGGTCGACCAGGGAGAGCACGATCTGTTCGACCTGCCCCAAGTTGCCGGCACCGACGGCACCCAAACTCGCCATGTCCCAAGTGTCAACAAGCGCCCGCAATTGGTTGCCCTCGATCGTGGCCATCTGTTGCACAGAAACCCGAGCATAGTAGGCGTAGAGGCCGGTTGGCCCCAGGTGAGTCGCCACGTTGATGTACAAGTCAGCCGCTTGTGACCCGCTCCCAAGCCTGATCCCACGATCCTCTAGTCTCGTTTCGGCCGCGCCAAGCAAAGCCCGCCGAGTCAACCCGTCTGATTCAGCATCCGAGGTTAAGTCTTCGACCACGACGTTCACATCTCTGATGCCAAGCAGATTTTCGCGCTCGATGTCCTGCTGGGCGTACACCGGTCCCGCCAACATCGGGACCAACGCTACGACAACCACCGTCTCG
>DQEK01000377.1:2666-6105 GCA_003533545.1 Acidobacteriota bacterium
CACCCCGCGTTAGTCCAGGTGTCCCCGCTCGGAGTCCCCCATCTCGACTCCCCCATCGGGAAAATACTCTCCCCATCGCTCGGACACCTTCCTTGCCACACTAGGGTCACAAGACAGTTCAGTCGGGAACGACGGAGAGAGCCGTGCATCGATCACGATCGGTGCCGTTTGCACCAAGTGGTTACGAACCACTTGGGTCGAAGCCGCGTAGATGTCAGCCGCCGGTTCAAACCGCGTAAAGGTGGACCACAAGAAATTCATTGCGCTCCGGGTGGCACGTACCGGCTCATCGCTCAGGACCACGAGTGGCCAGTCTTTGAACGCAGAATGTACCGCCACACGCTGGGCCAAGGCCGGGTCGTCGGCGAACGACGGACCGCCGACCACGAGACAGCCGCGGCAGAAAACCCGGACATCGCGTACCCCCGGCGGAAGCTCCGTTGCAGAGAACTCACCCAGGAGGTCCCGCACGGGGTCACCCAAGCCTAACCACACCCCTTTGGACCCCTTGTTCACCTCTGGACCGGTGTAATCGAGCGTATCCATGGACAAATTCGAGAACACGTAGAGGTCGGTTTCAGGATTGGTCCGCGCGAGCACGTGTTCAAGCGTGGCCACAAAGTCCCTCAGGTTCACCGCCTGATCGGTGACCAGCAGAAACTTGGTCAGCGACAGTTGTCCTTCGCCTAAAATGCGGAACGCGCTAGCCATCGCCTCGCGGGGATACCGCTGCTTCACGACGGCGGCCGACAACGAGTGATACCCAGTTTCCCCATAGGACCAGAGCTGTTCGACCGCAGGCATGACGACCGGAAATAGAGGAGACAGTAATTCCTGCAGGAGGTCACCAATGAAGAAGTCTTCCTGGCGCGGCTTCCCCACAACCGTGGCTGGGAAGATCGCGTCGTGACGTCTAGCTACCCGTGTGACCTCAAACACTGGGTAGTCGTGGCGGAGCGAGTAGTAACCGTAGTGGTCCCCGAACGGACCTTCTGGGCGGCGTCGTCGAGGGGGGACCGAACCGATCAACGCGAACTCGGCGCCGGCAACTAGTGCGTGGGGCCAGTCACCCTCAACAAGACGAAGACGCTCACCAGCGATCAACGACGCCAGCATCAACTCCGGCACGTTCTCTGGTAACGGCGCGATGGCCGACAAAATCAACGCCGGTGGTCCGCCCAGAAACACCGTTGCCGGCAGGGTATGGTCCCCACGCTCCGCCGCATCGTAGTGAAAGCCCCCGCCCTTCCCAATCTGCCAGTGCATGCCGGTTGTCACAGCGTCGTGGATCTGGAGACGGTACATTCCGAGATTGTGCCCTCGTCCGTCCGGATGCTCCGTCAGCACGAGCGGCAAGGTAATGAACGGACCGCCGTCCTCCGGCCACGTGGTCATCGCGGGCAATCGATCTAGCCGGACCTCGTCAGTGACGACCTCGGTCACTGGCCCACGGCGGCCACGCCGGAAACCTACGGACCCCAGGTCACCAAGGACATCCCGAGCCCCCCACAGCTTGGAAGGAGTCGGCGGAAGCGCGGTCTCAAGCAACCCAACCAGTCGGCGGATTAATCGCTGCGGACGTTCACCGAACGCTAGTTCCGCCCGGCGAGCGGTGCCGAACAAGTTCGTGACCAGCGGAAAATCAGCGTCGTTGACGTTACGGAAGAGTAGTGCCGGGCCGCCGGCAGCCACGACCCGTCGGTGGATTTCGGCGGTCTCCTGGACGCGGTCCACTCTTGCGGTGACCTCGACGAGGTCGCGATCCCGTCGTAGGCGGTCCAGAAACGTACGTAGGTCCGGGAAAGACATCGTCAGGGTGCGGCCGATTTTACGCCGGCTCCCGTCCGGTCTTAAAGATGCCGTACAAGTGATCCACGCGCATGGTGCTCAGGGCTCGATGACGTAGACGTGGGCCTCCGTGAGTCATCCGCCGCTAACGTTCAACAGCCTTCGACAACCGATCGAGGAACGCCCGAATCCTGGCCGCATTGGCGCCAAGGTCACCGACGCCCACCCGAGACGTCGACCGCAGGTCAACCTCGCTACCGTCGGACACCCCACGGACCCGCACCACGATGTCATCGGTGAACCCAAACCAAAACGTGGTGTCGCTCGCCTCAAGGCGACCAGCGACCGGGTCCACTGCCACGACGTCCCAGCCCAGCTCCAGCGCCACGTCTTGCGACAGTGCAACGGTCCGCTCCGGAGACTGCGCGACTACCAGTGTCCGCAAGCCCGGGTAGGCCTCTCGCTGCACACCAACCGACTCCGCATCGTACTCGAGTGAGTTCGGCGCGCCGGACCGCAACGGTACGATCGCGTCGAACTGCGGCGGAGTGCTCGTGTCAGTCGTGATGTCGTGGATGGCCGGCGCGCGAATCCCCGGCAGTACCATCAGGAGCGGCACGAAACCGGTTAGCGCCGCCACAGGAACCATCGCGACGACCCGCACCCGGCCGCCCGGCGTGGGGCGCCCGGTGAGGAGCACCGTCGTCGAGAGCGACAGTGCAACGAGCGCGAACAGAATGCCCAGCGGTACCGCGAGTAGCGCCGGCCCCAACGGAACGACGCCAACCCGATACAACACCGGAGCTGCCACTACCAAACAGGCCCCAACTGAGGCGAGCCAGAATGCCCAGCCGGCCATCGTCACCATGGCTCCCCGCTAACGGCCAGTGGGATTCGCCGGCGTTCCACATTCCTCCCCGAGAACTCCGTTGCCGCCGCAGTAACGCGAGTCCTGCAACTGGATCAAAATGCCATCCGGATCGGTGAAATACAGTTCCGGGGTTCCACCAGGCGCTCCACCCCGGTTCGGCATCCGCATCGTGACGTACGAGCGTAGTGGACCGACCGCGCCGGGTGTGTCGTCGCGCGGAGTCACGCCGTAGCTTTCAAGCACACTCAGGATGCGATCCGGGTCGAAGTCGTCCACCGTCAAACAAGCATGATGGATGATCGATCCCTGGGGCCCACCGCCGGCCCCGGCCAGTGCCAAGAACTGGTTGCCCTCACCCACCCTGAGAACAGGCAGGGCGCCCTGATAGGTGTCGATGGGCATACCGAAGAGTCGCTGGTACAGAGCAATGGAGCGCTGCTGGTCAGTTACGAAGATCGTGAAATGGTTGTAGTCACGGACACGCAGGAGGCCCGCGGTTGGCGCCGACTCCGGAGCGGCCAGGCACCGCTCGCCGAGCACGCCCGCTCCGCCACAGTAGGTATCGTCTTGCAATTGGATGACAACACCATCTGGGTCACCAAAGTACAGCTCAGGCGTACCTTCCGGCGCACCACCGAAATCCGCGCCTCGCATCCGTATGCGAACCTCCATAGGACCCGAGGTCCGCGCAGACGTCACGCCATGGTCTCCCAAGGTGCGCACGATACGGTCGGCATCGAAACCGGGAGTGGAGAGACAAAGGTGATTGATGTGGGGATT
>DQEK01000377.1:6503-7906 GCA_003533545.1 Acidobacteriota bacterium
GTGTTCGCTTGTCGCGCGGCGATCGGCATCCCAAATAGACCCTGATACCACTCAAGCGAGCGGGCCGGATCAGAAACGCTGAGTGTCATATGGTTGATTGCGGTGATCGGGATCGGGGGGGATGCCTGGGCAAACGACCGCGGGGCCAGCGCAGAAGCACCCAGCGCGCCGAGAAACACACGCCGAGACACCCGCCCTCGCCTGCAGGTCATCATCCGTTGGGTGAAGTCTGGTTGCATGATTACCACTTTCTGCGCAGCGTGCCCCGATCCTTCGGGGTCTTACTGCTGAAGAAATTACTGCGCCTCGATTAATTCCAGCGCCAAGCCATCTAGATCTTCAATCAAGATCGCACGCCCACCGCCGAACGGATACGGTCCTTCGAGAATTGGCACACCGGTCGCCTCAAGATGGGCGATCACGGGGTCGAGGTCCTGGTAGCTCAGGCCCATGTGGTCCATCACTTGGCCTCGTGATGACGTGAGCAACCGGTCACCCTCCTCGCCACAGCGACCGTCACGACACTGGCGGGTGTACCACATCAATCCAGTGTTGGCGATGCGGACGGTACCGATCGGTTGCCGCAATTGACCCTGCGGGAAGAAGGTCGGGTAGCTGACCGGCCCCAACTCAACCTCGCACGGGTCGCGTATCGTCCCGCGCGCGCCGAGGTGCGTAACATACCAATTGACCGCACAAAGGGGCGCTTCGTGCCAGAAGTGCAGATGCCCAAAAAAGAGGTCCTGGGTCTCAGCATTCCCGTTGAACTCCAGTAACACGCCGTCCGGGTCGACCAAATAGCCGAAGTCCTGGCTATTCGGTCCCCGCTCGGGTGGCGTCCCGGCAAGTTCTTCAAGTTCGACGACAGTCAGCAACCGGTCGCCGTAGGGCGCTAACCCCGAATGCGGCACACCGTCTTCATCCCCCGGTCCAGTAAATACCGGCAAAAATCTAAAGCGCTCGCCAGCCGGGTCGAGACCGGTGAGTCGTTCATAGAAAGCCAACCCGTCAGTGCTGGGACCGGTCGTCCAGAAGGGACTTTGAGGCACCGCATGGTGGCGGTCCGTGTCGAACCCGCCGGGCGCTTGCTCGTCGACTTCGGTATAAAGGTGGTAGATACCATCGGCAGCGAACGCCGGGAACCCGGCAACTTCTGTGACCTCCCCGTCCGGCCAGACGGCCTCCCACCAAGCGAGCGACAGTGCTGGGTCTGCGGCGTTAATGTGCAAGTGGTGAAAGGAGGGTTCCGGCAGATCAGCACCTACCTCGGGCGGCTCCACGCCGATGTCGACCAGCGCTTCGGAGGCATCCTCAGCAGCAATACACGCGCTCGCCGTCACGACCGCCGACAGCAGCATGCCGGACACCACCGTCCGTCTGTCTGCACTGGGCGTCACGAGCCG
>DQEK01000141.1 GCA_003533545.1 Acidobacteriota bacterium
CGGTGGCGTAATCGTGGACGGTGGGACCTTTGACTACGGAGCCAGCGGCCGGTTCTCCAACTTCACCGAACCTGATCCCAGCTACCACGGGCTCGCCTATTGGCCGGCCTTGGGGAACGGGGCTTACATCATCAAGGCCCGCGTGCAACTGCTTCGTGACATTGGCGCGGCGGTTTCTCCGCAGAACGCCTTCTACTTCCTTCAAGGACTCGAAACGCTGAGCTACCGGATGGAACGGCACTTCGCGAACGCCCAGGCGGTTGCCGAGTACCTCGACTCCCATGACCAAGTGGAACGAGTCCAATATGCCGGACTGTCGAGTAGTCCGTGGCATGACCGGTTAAGCGAATACGGCAGCGGTCGAGGTTACGGCTCTGTCCCGGCATTCATCATCGAAGGAGGACAAGAGGCCGGGGCTCGCTTCGTTGACGCCCTCCAGTTGCACAGCCACGTCGCCAATATCGGCGATGTGCGCAGCTTGGCTATCCACCCGACGTCGACTACCCACTCACAACTCACTGAAGAGGAGCAGTCAGCTGCTGGAGTTGAGCCGGGGTTGGTTCGACTCTCAGTTGGTTTAGAGACGCTGGATGACATCATTGCCGACCTAGAGGTGGGGTTTACCGCGGCGCGAACCGGCTGATAGAGCCAGCCTTTGATTGGGGCCGGTCACTTCCTGGTCTGCTTCACTCGCAGGAAGCGATCCAGAAGGCACAGTGTTATAGCTGTCAGTACCTCAACGGATCTCCTTCATCCCGAGATCGGACGGCCGCGTGACCACGCGGCGCGTGCCATAGAGGACGGGTTTGCCAGACGGTGGCTTGGTCAGACCGGTCTGATCGACTACAGCACTCAGCGCTGTAGTCGATCAGGCCAGAGGCCGGAGGTGGGCGGTCTCGTTGACGCTTCGTAGCGTCCGGACTCCGGTGGACGAGGCGCTAATTCTGGAAATCCCGCAGTAGTCGCTGATCAGGGCGAACGGGTCGTCATAGCCGAGCAGTGTCTGGAGATAGACGCCGATCACCATGCTGTGGCAGAACACGGCCACCGTTCGACCCCGGTTGTTGGCCACCAGGCCGTGGAAGGCGGCGGTGATCGAGTCCCGGAAGGTCTCGTATCCGTCGTCGAACATGGACAGCGGGTCGGCCAGGTAACTCCGGACAACCTCATGGTCGATATCCATGTCCTCGGCCGGCGTGTAACTGGAGCGACGGTGGTCGGATTCTTTAAGGTTGTCGAGTCGCTCAGGAATGAGGCCGAGCCGGTCGGCCAGAGGCTGGCCGGTCTGGATGGCCCGACGCATGGTGCTGGTCACAATGGCATCGACCATCTCGCCGGCCAGAAACTCGGCGGTCACCTCAGCCTGTTGGAGACCGAGCGGCGACAATGGGGGATCGGCGGGGCCGTCGGACCGGACTTCGGCCTTAGGGAGCGCGTGCCTAATCACTAGGAGTTCCACGACCCCGGAACCTACGGGCCGGCACCGTGTCGACTAGTAGGGGGCGGGGATTCCTCGCGCTTGGCACTAAAGCCAGTGTTGCTTTGAAGTCCAGTGAGGCGCGGGCTCGGTGATGGCTGCTCTGAATGGTCTGGGGTTGATTACAAGAACGGTTCTCATTACTATATGGATATGGAAACGTTCTATCTCTCTCTGCTGGTCGTCGCGGTTTCTCTTGGGCCTGGGCTATTGCCTCAGGTATTTGTCAACAGAATCTCATCTCAGAGGCTCGCAGACCTGACTGGCCTTGCATCCGGACTCTTGTTGGTTTCGGCGCTTGTAGTCGTAGTCCCGGAGGGCTTTCATGCTGCTGCTGCAGGCGGTGGAGGGTTCTCGTTCGATCCCGTGGTACTGGGTCTTGCTGCTCTGGCGGGATTCAGCCTGCTGCTGGTGTTAGAAGGCCTGGGGATAGGGCACGCCGTGCACGAGGAGCACCACGACCACGCACTGGGTCACGGTCATGAGCACGTACATCACCCATTTTCATCAGGAGTCGTTGCGCTAGGGCTGTCGGTTCATGCTTTGGCAGATGGCCTTGCCATTGGAGCTGCAGCAGCATCCGGCGAGACATCGTTCTCATTGCTCGTAGCGTTTGCGGTGATCGTTCACCGGGTTCCGGCCGCCCTTAGTCTGGGAATCTTCCTGCTCCATCAACCGGGGGGTAAGAGGGCAGCCATAAAGGGACTCTTGTCATTTACCCTCGCTACGCCTGTGGCCATTGCCCTTTCCTATCTGGCGCTCGATGGTGCTGATGAATCGATTCTGGCACTTGTGCTGCTTTTCTCGGCTGGGACCTTCGTCTACGTGGCGACCGTCGACACTCTCCCAGCCATACACAATCCGTCCACCGGTCGGCGGTCGGTGCGCAACGTGCTATCAAGTGCTGCAGCGTTTTCCATACTTCTGATAGTGCTGAATAGCGCTGGGGCTCTAGAACACGGCCACCATGAGATCGACAGCCACCATGACGATGTTCACGCAGAAGAGGGCCATTGACCCGGAAGGCCCAAGCCAGTTACCTGTAGCGCTAATCCATCATTGACGCACACCTCTGAGGCGAAAGATCTGGTGGGATGCCCTTTCCCATGCCATACCGGTGAGAACCAACCACGGCTTCACCCAACTCCTGGGAAACTATGACCTGCCCTAGTGGCCTTACGATGCCAGGATCCCCCAGGCCTGACTTGGCCATTCGCTGCTCTCGTCCGAATTGTCGAGGTCAATTCGGATTACTGAGACCGAGTTCAGCCACTGTCCGGAGCCAGAGATCGTGTCCTGGGTCCAGAACATCAAAGTGGGTGCCTGTATCGGAGAAGATCCCGACAGCCCCGGGAATCAGTGCACTCTGACTTATGGGCACGGTCTGGTCATAGCGTCCATGAACGGCGATGATCCGGTGTCCGCCGAAGACCGGCTGAGCGACCCGGTAGTGCTCTGAAACCTCATCGGGTTCTCCGCCTAGCAGTGCCTCCACTGCACTCGATCCAAGGTTCACTTCGGCGGCCAACCGCAGGTCAACGACTGCGGCCTGAGCAACCACGGTGTGTGGTTCGATGATCGGACTAGCGCCTGGGTCGCCAGGAGATAGTTGGCCCCGGCTCCCCGCCCAGAGCGCAAGGTGACCGCCGGCCGAGTGCCCGATCACGATTACATCGTCGAGTGCTAGCGGCTCATCTACGTGGGGGAGATGGTCGATAGCCCGGGCGACGTCTTCCAACGTCCCTGGATACCCCCCTCCGGGATCGCCTACCGACCGGTAGTCGATGTTCCAGGTCGCGACTCCCCGCGCAGTCGCATCCTCGGCCAGAAGCGTCATCAACGAACTGTCAAAACCTGACCGCCAGAATCCCCCATGAATGAGGACCACCACCCGGAAGGGTCCGTCCCCCAGCGGAACCCTGAGATCGCCAGCTTGAAGAGGATCATTTCCATAGGAAATGCGGCGGAACCGAGCCTCTCCGACAGCGTTGAGATCAGGTTCCTTCCTTTCCGAAGAAGCGACGGAAGTGGATGCTCCTGCATCCGGCATTGTTGTCGTGGTCGGCAT